>NZ_JBMPOT010000009.1:0-283226 GCF_049340425.1 Undibacterium sp. JH2W
GGTTGTGGTCGTACACCAATTCAAACACTAATTGACGGAAAGGAGGCGTGGCACGATAAAATCACAAAACTAAATAACTGAATTTGATCTGACAATTCCGCACTTCAAACCGGGTGACTGTCAGATCGGGTCGCAACTACTACACTGCTGAAGATTTTGAACGTGAAAGACAGTGGATGTCGATGGGCTCCGACTGGCTGAACAGCGAAAGAGTCGAGGTTTTGGATTACACACGCTATCTGCTCCGTTGGAATCCTGACCACATGCCACCGCAAGCGAACACTGATGCTGATAAGTCCATTTCGGCCTTTATCCTAAAAACCTAATCAGGATTATCTGATAGATTATGAACACCAGAGTCTTTCCGGCCAGCAATCGCCAGCAGCAGGGTGGTTTAACGCTCTTGTATGGAAGTCGGATGGCTTGTATGTTCAAGCTGCTCAATGGACGGCAGCAGCAAAGGCCATGATCGTGGCAAACGAGTATCGGTTCATTTCACCTGTTTTTACCTATTCAAAGGAGACCTTTGAAGTGCAATCACTCGTCAGTGTCGCGTTAACCAATACGCCTGCATTACCCGAATTAACCGACCTGAGCAGCGTAGCGCTAACACAAGAAGGCATGTTTAAGGTTGCATCCTTAACAGACAAAGACATTCGGAACATGGCACGAATGACAGGCAAATGCATTCCTGAGTATACCGCGCTATTGAGAAGTACAATTCCTGCCTCGTCTAAAACCGAAGATCAGATACCAAAGGCCAAGAACGATATGCAAGGCAGATGTTTAGAAGTGTTTAAGCGTGTATTCCCTGACATGAACTGCTGATTGAGGATTTTGGGGTTTTAGCGAGAGTGCCATTGAGCGCCAGTATTCAGAGCGCCACGAGCATCACGGTATTCATGATGCAGTACGAGTTGCGGTTCTAGTTTTGTATCTAACCTATATCGGAAAGATCAAAACAATGTCAGAGTAGTGTCAAACCAATTTCGGTCTGTCACTTTTACTTCGCTGGACGTCTTAAAAGTAACAAACAAGCCCCATTCATGCATTAGCAGCGATTTTACATAATATAAATTATGCGAAATTAAAGAGGGTTTGGAGCAGGTGGAAAAAGGTGTTGCAATCGCTGATAAAGAATCCTCCGTAGTAAATCTCGGACTTTTTGCGAAGTAAATCCTCCGTTTTTTGCTTTACAAGCATTTCTAGACTTTTACTTCGCTAACTGACTACGTTAGCTGTGGCCCGCGTTATCGAGTTATTACACTAAACCGTTGCCATTCGTGACAATAGTTGTTGCCATCCGCGACTATTTTCAGCCTGGCAGCTGTTTAATATTTAGCGGGAACTATAGCTTTCCTTATTTATGCCACTCAGCTTTAATTGCAGCTATATCTGTGCGTTTGCTAGCTGAATTGACCCTGTCAGTTTGATCCACCTTCCACTTCCTGGCGAAGGCGGCCACCCGGTCATACGTCCCTTCAAAACCCAGTTCTTTCAGATCCAGATGAAGTTGTTTTAAGCTTCGTCTCTGCTTACGATTTTTACCCGCTTCGGTTTTAAGCCAGCTCGAAAGCTGTAATGCATATTTGTCGATAGCACTGGTTGTTTGTCGTTCCGCATAGGCTGGCTCTGTGACTTCAGAGCGCAGATAGCGCTGGACAGTGTTGCGAGAGATGCCCAGTCTTCTGGCGATTTCGCGTAATGGAATCTGGTCACGAATGTGCCAGCGTCGAATCACGAATGTGCCAGCGTCGAATAATGCCTAGTAATGCCATGTCAATCACTCCTGCTCCCTACTCATCAAGATAAGTAGGATTGTGTGCTAAACGTGGGTCAAGTTTCAGTGCAAATCAACAAGGTTGGTGACCAAAGTAGATCCCATGGTATTTTCCGTCACCAATTTCCAATCGCTCACATCCCGAGCATGCCAAATGGCTTTTCCCAATTCCAACTTTTCGATAGTGCGCTTCAAAGTGTCAGCCGGCTTCAAGGCATCTTCACATTTAACAGAGCGTGCTGCTAACTTTCGAGATCCATCAGAGGCCTGCAGGGTAACTAAAAAGTCCGTGCTTAGTACATACGGCAGCATCGTTCCGTGGAACTTCGGATATCGAATACCGAGCTGAGAGCTGATTTCAATTGTCTGTTCTGTAGGAAAGAGCGGAAATTGTTCGCGGATATCGACCACTTGCTCAGAAAATTCGAGAATAAGGAAGTAGCCGTATTCGATGTCCGATAAGAGATGATGCACTCGACCAGTCTTGGTGCCGTGTACTTTTCGTGACCGTCCCTCCGAGGGTACCTCCTGTACGCGTAACCAAGGCTTGCAGTTCGCTCCCTCCCCTTGGCCATATCCCTGGGCGATATGACGATCCATATCAGCTTGCGTCTTAAAACGTCTTCCTCGGACTCTTGATCCCATTCAGAGAAGAAATAGACAGCAAGTATAACGATTGGAACACTGATTGTGTTGGGTGATGCAATTGATGTATGAGCCAAGTACCAAGTACCAATAGCCCATCTACCCATTGCGCAAATCTTCAAGCAATCTGCGTGAAATGAGTACCTTTCATGAGTCGAAAATTCTTTTGGAAGGCGGCGCTCAAGATATTGAATTGGACAATGCCACTCAGGCCCATTAAGGTCAGATTCTATTCCAGACACAATCTTGATAACATTGGAGACAAGATGTTAAACATAGCTCGAACCACCATCATGTCTATCGTAGGCGCGCTCGCAGTACCTATTGCGTGTATTTCCGGCCTGGCATCGCGGGGGATCGGCTCCCCGAACCCAGCATGGTGGATCGCTTACCATCAGTATCTCAAAATATATTCTCACAGATCCATTCGGCAGGCCGCATCGCAGATTAAACCATGCCGACGGGTAAATGACGAGTTGATCATCAAAGAATGGCCGAACATTCAGCGCATCTTGGTTTCGCTGGCGCAAAAGGACGTAACCCAGTCAACAATCCTGAGAAAACTATCAAGCTATGCCCGCCAGAATTCGACCAAGAGGGCATTGTGGGAACTTGATCATCTGTGTTTTACAGAATATGTGTTGAAATACATCGATGACCCGAAGTTACGGCAAGGGGTGCAAAAGGCGCTAAACCGGGGCGAGGCCTATCATAAATTCAGGCGAGCAGTCGCGTTTGTCAATGGAGGAAAATTTCGTGTTAGAACAGAAGACGAGCAGCATATTTGGAACGAATGTTCGCGTTTGATTGCCAACGCTGTTATTTATTACAACACGCTAATCCTGTCCCAGGTCTATGAACAGAAATTGAGGCAGGAGATGAGGCTGCAATTGAACTGATGCGCAGGATCTCACCAGTGGTCTGGCAGCATGTCAATCTGTTTGGAACCTTTGAATTTACGCCTAATGGCTCGAAGCTGGACATTGAGGCATTGGCTGTATTGTATTTAGACCCTGCATACTGGCTTAACACTTTGAGAGATCGTGACGAAATCCCACCACGTTAGTGCAAACATTTCCCCCGAAAATGTAAAAAGAACGATTTTGCAGTCTTAAAAAGCTGGGTAAAAGAACGTTTGGAGAGCTAAATATCCAAGATTATCTAGGCTAATTTTACATTTTTTGGGGGCAAACACACCCAAAAATCTATTTAACCCAGCCTTCAGCTGGCATCAAGCGTCCCGCCTGCATGCGGCACCAATGCTGCAGGAACTGATGATCCATCTTCATACAGCGTTTGAAGAAACGTTGTATGACATTGTGAGCGTGCCGCTGCAAACTCTACTGGATGATTTCATGCAGTTTTCTGAGGTGGAGCAGGTTGGCTGCATGACCAAAGAATTGCAGGCTGCATCATTTGCACTACGACGCGCAGAAGAACAGTTAGACAGGCAACTTGCCAAGAATCACGCGACTGCGAAACTTGGCTGTTGCAATTGGTGTGATAACCAAGTGCAGTATGCGGACCGGTGATTGAAATGTAAAAGGCGTACTAGGCTAATGCTACATTCGAGGGAGGGATAAATAAATTTAGTCAATTTCAATTTTAAATCAATGAGTTAAGCACTTTTTGGCGAAAAAAGCCGCGATCCCGGCCGCCCCTCAACAAGCCAGTCATCGTAAACTCAGCAGTCAAATAGATGCGCTGCGAGCGATAGAACAGCGAGCTAAGGTCTTGGAACCCCAATTAGCTGAAAAAGATATCAAAATTGCGGAATTGGAGGCGCAACTACATCAGTCCGCCACCACGAACCATGAGCGAAAGGGGCAATTGCATAAAATGGAAGTGAAACTGGCAAGCGCCATTGCCAAGATTGAGGTGCAGCAGCTAATGATGACAGAGCTTAAAGCAATCATGAGTGCCAGAATAATTCCGAGCAGTAGCGAATTCTCAAACGGCGCGTAAAAGCATCAGGGACCGTACATTTGGTACACGAGACTCACCACGGATAATCCTTGCATGTAGCTCAACGTGCTACATGTACCGATCCCAATCCGTCGTACAATCGTGCATCACGCAATCCAGGTCATCTATGCCCACGTCCCTTGAATCTCTCTACATCCATGTCGCTATCGTTGAGGACGACCCCGACTTTCGCGATGCCTTATGCCGGGTGATTCAAGCTGCGCCGGATATGCGCCTTACAGGGCTGGCCGACACTAGAGTACACGGATTGAGTATGCTGCAAGATTCGCCGGCAGATGTGTTGCTGGTCGACTTGGGCTTGCCTGACGGTTCAGGAATCGACGTCATCAGGGTGGCGACATTGCTGTGGCCCAGTTGCAGCGTCATGGTCAGCACCAATTTCGGCGATGAAACCCATGTCATACGCTCGATCGAAGCTGGAGCGGTCGGCTATCTGCTCAAAGACAGTTCACCGGACAGAATGACTGATGAAATCCGCAGCCTCGCTAGCGGTGGCAGTCCGATCAGCCCGATCATCGCGCGCCAGATACTTGCACGCTTCCGGCAAAACAGTCCCAGCGTACCGAGCAGCGCTGGTAACGTGGATGCGCTGAAAAAGACCGCAGACCTGGTCGCCGTCTTGTCGCCCCGTGAAAAAGAAGTGTTAGACTTCATCACCAAGGGTTTTACGGCACATGAAATCGCCAAGCTGATGCAGCTATCTCATTTCACGGTACGCACTTTCGTGCGACGCATCTACAGCAAGCTCAAGGTTACCTCCAAGACTGAGGCTATTTATGAAGCCAGGATGCTGGGGCTATTGTCCGGTTAGGCAGATCAGGCAGTGTTCGACTGTCTTACCTATTTAACGTGTCAATTCTTTGAGTTTTTCCATATAAGTGCCGAATGAGATACCGCCCTCCCCCCCTCCTATTTAATGCGATGCTCGTCGTATCTGTAGTCTTACTGTTTGTCACGAGTCTCTTGTTTCTAAGCGCCGACGGTCTACAGTTGCCTACAACAAGCATGCATCTGACACAGGCTGACTGGCAGGTGACGGATGCATCTGGTTTCAGTGCACCCCCACACGTGCTGAACAGCAAGGACTTGCCGGATACATGGCGACATGTCGTATTGCCCCTGGCATTGCCCGTCCCTTTGCTACGCCAAGCCAATACGAACGCAACCATCAATGCTACCCGCACCACGTGGCTCAAGCTGTCCGTGCACGGCATCCCCGTTTCTTCCGAACCTTTGGCGCTGTATGGTATCCGCATCAAAACGGATGGCACCATCGCAGTGTATGCTAACGGTCAACTGATTCATCGTGCGCAGGAACAAGGTCCGTTGTGGAACAGTACCCGTACCCCGTTGTGGGTTGTACTGAAAAAAAATACTGACGACGCGCCATTGAGCGAGATTTTGATTCGACTTGAACACTCCCAGAGAACCCAAATAGCCTTGTCTTCTCTTTGGCTTGGCCCGGTCGGAGCGCTGAGTGGACGCTACCAAGTACGTCAATGGTTGCAACAAGAATTGCCTGGAATCCTCAGCGCGGCATTTCTGGCGGTAGGTTTTTTTGCACTGTTTGTGTGGATCAAGCGCAGCCATGAAACAGACTATCTGCTGTATTTCAACCTTGCTGCCACCTCATTCTTACGAGACCTGCATTACTATGTAAGTTTGCCGATCGCCAATGATTGGTTCGCCTGGCTGACAGTCAACTCACTACTTTGGCTGGTCACAGTGGTGCATTTTTTTCTTTGTCGCTTGCATGGCCGAGCGCTCAAATGGCTCACCACTGTCTTAATCGGGATGACCGGCCTGATTGGTGTGCTGACGCTGCCTGCGCTGGCGGTGTTACCGAACACACCCAAAGTCACACCATTGATTTATATCGTTGCGGCGCTGATGGGCGCGACAGTTAGCTTGGTGGGAGGCATCAACGCCTGGCGTCGTTCCAACGAAGGACTGCTGGTGGCCGTCGGCGTTGGTCTATTCACCTTGTTGGGCATGTCTGACTGGATGCTTCAAAATAACTTCGTCAGCCCGGAAGGCTGGTATCTGGGCGCTTACGCCAATGCCATCAGTTTCATCATTTTCGGCTTACTCATGTATCGGCGCTACATCAACGCAATTAGCGAGGTGGAGCAGGCCAACACCAACTTAGCGCAGCGCCTGCAAATGCGAGAAACCGAACTTGAGATCATTCATCAGCACTTACGCGAGGCTGCATTGCTGCAAACGATCAGCGATGAACGCCAGCGCCTTATGCAGGATATGCACGATGGCCTGGGTTCTTCCCTGATCAGCGCGATCCGCTCTGTGGAACGCGGCGGCGTGAGCGAGCTGAAAGTGTCGCAAATTCTCAAGGATTGCTTGGACGACTTGAAACTGACTATTGATTCGATGGAACCGGTCGAAGCTGATTTGCTGCTACTGCTTGCCACACTACGCTTCCGGCTGGGGCCACGTCTTGAGAACACCGGCATTGCATTGTTGTGGGAGGTGCAGGAATTGCCCGCATTGACCTGGCTGGAACCGTCCAGTGCACTACATATTCTGCGCATCATTCAGGAAAGTTTCGCCAACATTTTGCGCCATACCCACGCCAGCGAAGTCCGGGTCGACACTACCTTGACAACGGATGGTGTACAGGTGACGATAGCAGACAACGGCCAGGGTTTCGATGTGGGTAAAGCGTTGAATGCCGCCGCAGGACGTGGCCTACATAACCAGAAACGCCGCGCACAGGCCGTCGATGGGCGCGTGGTCTGGCTGTCGGGGCCAACAGGAACACGTTTCACGCTATGGCTGCCGTTGGTGCGCAAGACACACTTAAAAGCGATTTCAAATGTATAAATGCGGGTAATTAATCAGAGGGAGATTCTGCTATCACCCTTATCGCACGCGAACTAAACCGTCAGCATTATGAGACGGGCATGGACATGGAGTTTGATCTTCCCAGTTTTTGGAATTCGCGCTCGGCGGCACAGCGTATATGGTGGCGGGTGACGTTTGTTCCATCCTGTGCCGCGAGAAAGGCTGCAGCCAATGCTACGTTCTTGATGTTGCCTCCACTAAGCTTCAATTCTTGCGCCAGCTCATCCATATTCACGTCATCAGCCAGGCACATGCCGGACGGCCAGACACCGTTCCAGATTCTGCGTCGTTGCACCTCATCGGGGAATGGGAAGTGCACGATAAAGGCAAGCCGCCGTACAAAGGCGTCATCCAGATTCTGGCGCAAATTGCTGGCGAGAATAGCGATGCCCTGGTACTGCTCCATTTTTTGCAGCAAATAGCTGATCTCCAGATTGGCGTAGCGATCATGCGAATCTTTTACCTCGGTGCGCTTGCCGAACAAGGCGTCGGCCTCGTCGAAAAACAGCACGGCATTAGCCTGGGCGGCGGCGGTGAACAGTCGGTCCAGATTTTTCTCTGTTTCACCGATGTATTTACTCACAACTGCAGCCAGATCGATACGGTACAAATCCAGCCCCAGTGCATGCGCCAGCACTTCGGCGGCCATGGTTTTTCCGGTACCGGATGGGCCGGCAAACAAGACCGTTGTTCCGGTGCCGTAGCCCAGCTTGCTGGCAAAGCCCCATTCTCCCAGAACCTGGTCCTGATGAAGAAAACGTGACGTGATTTCATGCAATTGCGCCAGCGTGTCAGCGGGCAAGATCAGATCGGCCCAACTGTGACGGGGCTCGATCAACTGTGCCAGCCCCGCAAAGACATGCCGCGTTTGCAGGCGCGCGGCGGCGAATAGCAAGCCGTCCAGGTCTTGTGCTGCGGTAGTCGCCATGGGCTTGAGGCGCAGTTGACTGGCCACCGCACGCACCGCGTCTCTGGTCTGGCTGCTATTGAGCTGGAAGCGCGCGGCCAGCGTGGCAGCCGCATCAACGGACAAACTGTGACGGCCAAGTTCTGCGTGCCAGGCATGCTGCCGGCTGGCACGCGTTGGGGCCGGCACTGACAAACTCAACATGCCAGTATCAGTACCACCACCGAAATTGCGCGCCTCTGTGCCAGTGAGCAGGCAAACGGTTGCTGGGTAGCTCAGGTGATCAAGCAGCGCGCACAGTTCCATAGCGCTGTCGGCAGCGTACAGCACATCGACGTTATCAAAGCAGACAATGGCACCATGCAGCCAGGCATGGCGCAAGGCTGCACCAAGCATAGCGGAAAATATCCGTTCATGCGGTGCCTGGGCTTGCGCCAACTGCTTCAGTTGTGCCAGGTCCAGGTGTAGCACGGCTTGCTGCGACGCTACACCCAAGGTGTCCGCCAATGCCTGCAGAGCGAGCGCATCAGGGCCATGGAAATGGCAGCGCAACGGCACTTCGCCGGCCACTGCCAAGCGGGCGGCCTGCACCAGGGCTGCCATCGGCAAGCCCCAGTGCTGCTGGGCCAAACCTGCGTCAGCAGCCGGCGTGGTGGCATGCACACGGGCGCAAGCGCCGAGACGCGCATCGATGCTGGTTTCGCCGAGCAAGGCTGCCACTACCTGTGTGTCGGGCTTTATTATATGGATAGCGAACGGCACCGCAGTCTGGCCCGATTCCGGCAGCAACTGTAGTAGCCCATAGCGCAGCAGTGGCGCGGACGGCAAGAAGCGCGCACGCATACGCAGCTTTTCCTCGGTACTGCCGCACAGCAGATTGAGTGCGAGGTCGACACTGGGCCGCTTGCGGCTGACATCGTCCTGTAAAAAAGCGTACAGCCTTTCGTAGCGCAGGTCGAGTTCTGGCGCTACGGCCAGCAGCACGGCGGCGATGTCGAATGGCGTCAACCCGATGGCGGTGGCAAGCCGGTCGAATGCCGCCGGGAGCGGCCCGACGGGAACAGCGGCAGCACCCAGGCCAGCAAACAAAGGCTGCCCTGCAGGCTGTGCCAGCAGACGATCGACTTCGTTAGGGGTAATGTAGAGACCGCGGTAGGAATCACGGATAGACTCATCACCGACCAGCCCGCGCGTGACACCAAGCGCCAGGCGCAAGCGCTGATCCAGCCAATTAAGCCAGGGTGCCAGCGGGTGATCGTCGTCAGTAATGCCAACCCGCGGCGCTGTCGTCGCATGCCCGGGCGATGTAGACGACGCGCTCGACTGCCCCCGTGGAGAGCCAGCCTTGGGCATGAATGGCATGCGCGCACGCTCAGCAAGAGCGGCTTGAGGTGTTTGTGCTGTCAGGATGGCCGATTTCATTATGAATAGCTTCAAATATTTAACCTTGATACCCCTCTGACGCTGACGCAGGTTGCTTCGACTTACCATAATGAAATATCTCATACTGACTACCATTTTTTTTGTATACTATCGTCCAATCTTCCTTTGTCAGCTCCATTTTGTAACTTGTGCCCTTCTCCGCCCTAAAACTATGAAAGTGATCTGCCGCATAATCTATTAGACTTTTATCGTTTTTTAAGTCGGCTTCGTTATAATGCTTTCGTCCGCTCTCTAAGACCGTGAATCGATTCCTAGCATCTTCTATCTCCATTTCCCGCTTCGCTGCACTTTCTTTAGCTTTATCTGCAGCCAATGCTTGCGCCTCCTTCGTATTTCTAAAATTAGATAAATCCACCTTCATGCCTTTCTTCTTCGGTACGGCTTTTTTTACTTCTGCAGGTACGGCTTCTTTTACTTCTGCAGGTACGGCTTCTTTTACTTCTGCAGGTACGGCTTCTTTTACAAGCTCGGCAAACTTTTTTTCAAATGCTTCTTTCGCACCTATGAAAGAGTAAGACTGATCTGCGCTCTGAAGATCAGAAACATAGTCGTGAATTTCTTTCTCGTCTTTTTCATTTATTTTGTTGTTTTTAATAAAAGCCTTAACCGCTTTTTTAAATTTTGCGTTGCCGCTTTTTGATTCAAATTGCATCTGCAGGGGTGCAGATGAAGAGGTACTGCCTATGTTGAAGAGAGATCGTTCATTGCCTCCCGCACTCCGTTCACTCGCCGCCTCAGCTTTCATACCTGACATGCGATGCCCCATGACGTCGGCCTCTGCCTCCAGGGCATCGTCTGCATTAACCTGTACCCCACTCTTCATCTGAAAAGTCGGCCGGACGCGGCCCTGTTTTTGTTGCACCACGTGCCAGAGTTCGTGCGGCAAATGTTGCTCTTGCCCGGGGGCCAAGTAGATATCCGTTCCCTGTGCGAAAGCAAGCGCATCCACAGAAGCGGGTTTCGATGAGTTGTAATGAACCTTTACGTCGCTCAAGGCATAACCAGAAGATAATTCCGTACATGTCTTTAAATGATCTGGAAGCCCCGTGTTGTTTGCTTCAGACCTGTCTTCTCGCTGGGATGATTCCACTTGCCGCTGCACCAGCGCGCTGTTAGATACGCCGTTGTTGAATGTGCGATGCTGCTCCGGCAGACCAGGCGTACGCGTTACGGCATTGCCGGCCTGATGTTTTGCTTGCTGTGCACTTGTCGTTTTCACGATGGAAATCTCCTGAATGAGTTGCTGTAAATCTTGGACTGATGCTGCGCATCCAAATTTATTTCCGTATTTGCCGTACCTGGGCAGGGATCGTCAACTGCATGATACGCGCCGGCTCATAAGCAGGATCAAGCAGCAGTGCTTGCTGTACATAGTGCAACGCTTGGGCGAACTGGCACATATTGTGATGGCACATTGCGATGTTATATGACGTAGCGGCATTCTCGCCATAGAGTCGGCAGGAAAGTTCAAGATATACAATGGCGTCGGGATAGAACTCGATTTCGTACATTAAGCTGCCCAATGCGTAGGCGAGATCGCGCTCTTCGCCCATGGGGTAATACTTGTCCCAGACTTGTTTCGCCATCGCGCTGATTTCTTGTTTGGCGGCAGTATCGAGGTTTTGCGCGTGCTGCATAAAAGCGTCATAACATCCCCAGAAGTTTGCCGCATCCCATGCACTAACACGCATATAGGCCAACAATTGTTCTAACGACAGATGTTCGGCATTACTTTGGATGAAACATTTGAGTACATAATAATCGTCGGGACCAATCTGGCTGATTGCTTCCCTAAACGCTTGCTCAGTTTCCAGGAATTGGCTGGACTCTTGATTAACAGGTATGGCATCAAACAGGGCGGCGCAGATGTGCAGACTATCGTGGCGATGCGGTGTAGTGAGAAACACGCCACCTTCGCCGCTGACATATTGGCCAATCGCGTGGTAATTAACCATCAAGGATATACTGCCATGATGCACAATCTGCGGCGGCACCTGATATAGCAGATCGTCTTCGCGGCTATAGCCTTTGTCGCCTGAAATGAGAAGCAGGCGGTTGTTGCTGATACTGCGTAAATGACCAAGGTAGCGAATGGCTTGCGCCGGCATCAAAAAATGACTGTCTGCCAGATATTGCTGGTAGAAGTCCAGGATGCAGTTCAATTCTGGTTCCGGGTAATAATCGTGTTGAACACTGACCATGGAAAAATTGCTTTGGACGCGCGTCAGCAGGCTGGTATCGTTCATATCAGGCTCGGCCACTGGGCTATGCAAGCTGATCAGGCTCTCATAGAGCCGGCCTCCGCCAACATAGAAAGCATCTTGCTCAATACTGTCGAAAACATAATTGGCAAGCACAATCAAGGGATTTTCAAGTTGCCCTACTCCCAGGGTTTTTCCTGAGCGAAGCAACACAATCTCTTTATATTCACTCAGATCCACCAGGGCGAAATCGAGAAAACCCTGCTCGACATAGGTCTGTAGCAAGGGATGTTCGCGCCAGAATTCCAAATTTCTTTCGGAGAAATCGCTCATGATGAACGTCACCGCAACATCGCGCAAAGCTGATTGCCGCAGCATTGAAAAAAACGACTGGAGGAAGTGATAAGAGAATCGCCCCGATCCGGCCCCCAGTTCCAGCACATATACAGGTTCGTCGGGTACGTGCGGCTGACGGTCGTCGCGCAGCATATCACGGATATAGCCGAACACCACCTTGGCATAAGCCTGGGCGATAAAAGTATTGCTGGTCACATAGTGGGGTACGATGCTTTGGCGCCAGGCGTCGAGGGTCTGTTCACGGTAAAAATTTCGTTGCAGGCGCCAGAGCATTGAGTCCGACAGGCGCTGATTTTCTTCCAGCACAAACATGTCGGGTGCAATTGCTGGAGTATGTGCTGACGCGACCAGGGTCATGCCGATTTCCTCTCCTGGATATCGATCACTCCTGGCTCGCTTGCATGCTTGTCTTCGCTTACCAGTTCTTTGAGCGCGGTAATCGCACCGTGTATGCGCAGCATGGCTTCTTTCAATCTTGTTTCTTCCACACGCAAATCATCCAGGCGCTGCCGGCCTTTATCGAACTCGGTTTCTAGTGTTTCAATGCGGCTATATATCTTTTGGTTCATAATTATCCTTTAACGTCTTTTCTCTCTTGCTGAATAATCCGTGATCTTTTAATTTCATTGTTAGCTCGCCAATATACGTTGAGTTCGCCGTAGTTTATTCCATCAGCATCCTCAACAAAGAATACGAAATCGCCGTTATTTTTCAATTTTTTCATTAGATCGTTCTTTTCTATAGCAGCATTAAAAGTGTTGGAATAGGTTCTGCCGGGAGAGTTGAAAACTAATCCAAGCACCTCCATTTCGCTGCCTATGATGGTTTTGTCCCAGTCTGCGTCATGGTTCAGCCAAAGAGAGTAATCATATGCAACCAAGGCACGGCCTGGTGTTTTTGATTCTTCAGCACGCTTCCTTGGCCGGTCACGTCCTAATTTAAAATCAGAGCCTAGGCTAGTAAGATCTCCTCTGATTTCTACCCCGCTGGCTATGGCAACTCTATCCCAGTCACCGTCATAATTTAAGACTAAATCCGAAGCTCCTGCGACTAGGGCTCGTCCCCGGTGTCCTTTTTTTTCACGATTTTCGCCAAGCTTGAAATCATTGGCATGACTTATTATTTCACCGTGAATTTCCAACCCACCCTTGATTTCTGCTTGGCTGGCTATGACAACCTTATCCCAGTCACCGTCATAATTTAAGACTAAATCCGAAGATCCCGCGACTAGGGCTCGTCCCCGGTGTCCTTTTTTTTCACGATTTTCGCCAAGCTTGAAATCATTGGCATGACTTGTTATTTCACCGTGAATTTCCAACCCACCTCTGATTTCTGCCCCGCTGGCCACTTCCAGTTTTCCTGCTAATCTGCCAGAGCCTGCAACATCAAGCCGTCCCGATATTTCACATCGTCCCTCGACGGTAAGGTCACCAGTCCCTCCCCATCCCTTACCGATGACCACTCCTTTTATGTTTGCGATATAAAGGTCTTCTTTACTGTATAAATGCATACGTTTTGACATGCTGTCAAAGGTCACGCAGTCTGGTGACTGTGCAAGTCCTGAATTTAGTGCTCCATTAAATCCGATATATGCATTCAACTCTCCTTGATAATACATATCAACATAGTGCTCGCCGGATCGTATGTTTAATGCCAAGCCAGTTTGAGATAAAGATACATGGCGATTACTGTTATCTATATCTTTGATCAGGGTGTTTTTTTCGACCAAAAATTGAGCAAGTTTGATGTGTTCCCGGGGAAGCTTGATGTCTTTTTCTGCACTGACAATGCTGAATTTAACGGACTCCATTTGCCGCGTATCACCTCTCCACGAAAGTTTGTTTTGATCAACAAATTCCGTATTCTCCGCTCCCTCCTCCAGCATGCATATACAGAGCAGGTACGGGCCATCGTCAAGGCCCTCGGGAAGCGTCAGTTCTTTGTCAGTTTCCAGCCATAATTCACAACCATTGATATCAATGGCAAACCCTGGGCCAACTGTGACTTTCTTTTTGGAAAGGTCGCCTACGGTAACTGAAAAACCCTTGCGTACTCCATGGCTGTATAGCTCTTTGTTGAGCTTACGGCGGCGCATCAGATGATATTCCTGCTCTGTTATCAAGTCCTCTGCTTCAAGAAATTGTCCCGGGAAATATGCCATCCGATAATCCATGGCGACTTTGCCGATTTCTGTGATATTTTTACTCACCAGTTTCTCCCTTGTTTTTGATTGCAGTTGGGGCTTGACCAAGCATCATGTTGCCCGGCTCGATCTTGCCGTTATTTCGAGCCCCCACCTGGGCGGGATTGGCTATTATTTTTTCCAGATTTGGCGTTTTCCACTCACGCTTAACCGTTCCATGTATTTCAAGCTTTTCAACCAAATTAGCGACCTGGAAAGTGGTAAATTTCGGGCGTAACTCATAGCAGGTATGTGCCGGTTTTTCACGTTGAATCAGGGCGTTGGCTACGCGGTTCAGTCGCTCCAGTTCGTTGAGATCGCCTTTTACACGCAGATGGTCCAGGCTCAATACCACGACGAAATTGTGTGGCTTAGCGGTACACCAGATTTTTGCGATTTTCCCGGTAAAGTCTTCCAACAATTCCAACATACCGGTCTTTGTCCCGCGCTGGCGATAGCGCGAAATGGCCTGACCGACAAACTGCCGGTAGAGCTGCTCTTCATCGGTTGGGTAGTCCGCATCGATGGTCAGGCCCACCCAACTGGCCAGCCATGGCAAGTGGCCCAGCGGCGCCTTGTATGGGTCCAGTTGGGTGGCCAACTGGCTGATTTTCTCTTCCAATCCGCCGCCTAGCCCATTCGACAGCAGCACGCGTTCGAAAGCAACGAGGAAGTCCCGCAACTGTACATCTGTGTGGTACGGCGCCGGCAGCAATTTCAGCAATTCAGTCGTTATCTGTTCTGGCATGTGTTTCTCCTATCCATTGCTTAGCGACCAGCACACGACCAATTCAATATACTCATCAGGATCCGGAATGACGCCAATGGAATCAGACTTGCGGGTGCTGGCGCGGGAAGAGCGATTCGTACCAGTGTCCGTCAGCGTCAATTTCTCCACATAGTCGACGCCAGTCACACGCGTGATCACCGCATAGAGTTCAGACTTGTAGAGTGCCTGGCCTGGCGGCCGTGGTCGATAGCCCTCTTCACCCACAACGCAATGAAACCGATCCTGTAATGCCTTTATCAACACCAGACCGACCTTTCCCCCCTGGTCCGAGCGATGTTCTGCAAAACAGACCAGTTCGACATTCACGGTTACCCGCAACGGCCGGGCAGCCAGCACATGCAAAGTAACGCGATTATCCTCAGGGATGGCGGTCAGAGTTTCATCGCTGCTGATGGTGAGTGTCGTACAGCCTTGTATTTCCTTGCGCATCTTATCGAGCACATCCGTGGTCATGGTGGCATCGCCGACCAACACCAGCGTCACATGACCAATGGCAGACTTAAGAGATGCTGATTTTCCCTCCTTGACAAGCTTGGTACGCGGCAGACAACGTGCGTGCTGTACTCCGCTATAAGCACCTGCCAGTCGCTCATAGTCGTTGGCCGTAATGGCGCGAGTCTCTATGCGCAGATCGCAAATCACTTTAGCCAGGTCATCATCGAGTTGCTCGCTGTTTTTTTGATTTGGGGCGAGCAGTTTTAAAAAGACCTTTTTGTGCTCGGTCGTTACGCGATTCACGCGATAGATCAATTGTTCGGTGACGGACGCAAACAACTCGATCAGGGTGATACCGGGGTCCGACAAATTATGATCGGTCCAGGATGGCGCAAGACTGGGAATCATGGCTCGGCCTTCGTCCACCAGGTCGGCGAAACGTCGATCATCAAGATCAGGAAGTTCTATAGGCATAATGACTTTCAGCGGGTGGCGGATATTTTTATGACTGCTTTATCTGCACAGACAAGGAAGCGCTTCGTATCAAATATCTTCTTGTGCTGGACAGTTTCTTTGTGCCTGATATCCAGTGCTGAAATATATTTGACATGCGGGGTGTCAGCCAGCACAGCATAGAAATCGGATGCGTGAGGTAGTCGCCCGAAGGGCCAGCCGTCCCCATCCCGCCCACCAGTCAGCGGATGCAGGTAGGCCAGGCAACGGCGGTTTAGCTCGTCTATCGTAGTTACGGTGTCACGTTGCGACTCAATCTGTACGCTGACGTTGACCACGACCGGCAAATACAGCGGCCCGACCACTTCTACATGTGCCTCTACGCAGCAGCGTTCACGCAGATAAGCACGCACCCGTTGGAGCAGATCGAGCGTGGGCTGCGGCCTTTCCCCGGGTTCGGCTGGCACGACGATGACGCTTACCTTGCCAACGCCGTTCTCTTCGTCCGTTTTGGTATTGATGATCTGGTATGCATTTTCATACAAATTGTGTAGCGGCACGCATTCGGCCCGAGCCACCTCAGTCGTCGCTTGCAGCGCCAGATCTTCGTAATCTTCTTTGGTCACCGCGCGCTGGCGGTGGCGCAAGCTGCGCGGCGCGCGTTGCAGCAATGCTGCGCTCTGTTCGGCTTCAGCGCCTCCGCTGGCGGCAAACAGATTCTTCACACGCACTACTTCGTAGGTGTTCGATACGATACTTTTGATCGCACCCGCAAAAACATTGCCTGCTATGCCGCCACCGGCCCGGTAGCTGCTTAACCGGATATTGCGCGCACCGGCCGGTGGTATCATGCCGCGCTTGCCATCGCCAAAGCGCAGCTCCCCACTCTGACGATTGAGTAGATAGTGACGGTCGCTAGGGCCGGAAGCATGAAAATCGGGTGTTTCCTGCCACGGTATCCAACTGGCCTCGGGGATCAGGGGTTCTGTGTCGATATTGGTGGCGATTTCGAGCACGGACAGCAATTGTCCGTTCATCACGGGCTGGTGTGCGGCAAAAAAACGCTGATGGCTTTGTCCCGAGCTGGAACCAAGCACCTCACCGACCAGGGTCTGACATTGAAGTGCCGCCACGCTATTGATCGCAACGCAAAGCAAAGTTGGCTTTGTGGGGTCTTGATCCCCGCTGATGGACAACCAAAACGGGCTGGCCTTTCCAGATGGCGCAAGAAAACGGATCACGCCGGAGCGGGTGAGTCCGTCGGTCTCATCTTCAACTGTGATCAACGTTCCTTTTTGGTCATCCTTCAGGCCCAGCTCCCATGTCAGCCCATTACGCTCTTTGTCGGATTCTTTGCCGGACGACGAAGTTGCGGGCTGATACCGCGGGCTATCTATCCAGACGTACAGCTCAACTGGCTCGCCCTCAGGGAAGCGTGCTGTTCCTTTCTGCTCAAACAAAAATGTATACCGGTTATTTTTTCCGCTGAACAGCCCTCTGCCGGCGCCGTTGCCATTGTCGATTAGCGTAGACCAGTCGTCAATCGCGCCGTCGCTGACGACCATGAGCGATTTCAGGCTAAGATTACTGAGCCACAGGTCTTGCTCTGTTTCAAAATAGAGCACGGCATTGCTTGCCGCCGACAATGCCTGCAGGCGGGTACCGGCCGGCAGCAGCCGCCCTTGTCGCACGGCACCATCCAGCGCAAAGCTGACCACCGTCCGCGCCGGCGCGGCTGCAATCGGCGTATTGCCCAGCAGATCAAGAAAGGCTAAAAAATGCTTATCCTGAGTACGATTGATGCGCTCGACAATGTGGTGGCAGTAGCGCGCAAAAATGTGTACCAGCGCGTCGCAGGCTTCGCCTCCGTACGGTTCGCTGGTGCCGCCGCTTTGATCCGCAGGCTTCTTCCAGCCATACAAAGCGCCAAGCACATTGTAGAGCTCGTCTCTTGTTTTTTTGCGCAGATCAGCCTCGCTACAGGGATCGATCAGTGGCGGACGAATGCTCATTACAGCCCTCCCCGCTCTACATAAAAGGGATACACCAGGTTATAAACGGTATCGGTACTTCGAACACGATAGTTGATGTCGATATTTAACTTTCCTTCATCCGGTAATGCCGAGACCTGCACGGTAAGCACGTCGATGCGCGGTTCAAACTTCGCCAGCGCGGTTTGAACCTGTAGTTGGGCCAGGATCGCGGTGACCGGATTCATGGGTTCAAACGTCAGCGCTTCCATGCCGCCCCCAAAATCGGGGCGCATGGCGCGTTCGTGGTAGGCGGTACCAAGGATCAGTCGGATAGATTGCCTGATGTGCTCGTCGTATTCATTCATCCCTAGCGTACCGCCAATCAGCCGGAGCGGAAAAAAGGCAATTCCCCGTCCCAGCATCTCCCGATTATTTTCAGTTGAGTAAGGCATTACGTTTCTCCTTGATTGATGCTGCCGGTAGCAGTGATAAGGTTCGGCTGTGGTTGACCGGTGCGTGCTGACTACCCTGGAAAGAAACATGCAAGATGAGCTCGTACAGCCCGGTCAGCTGGGAGGTGCTCTGGAACACAGCGAACTGCTTCTTACCGTCGCGCCGGACTGTGATCGGCTGCCCGGGGATGTACGGCAGGAGTTCCTCCCCGGGTCCTTCATCGTTTAGCGCACGCAAATACAAGTTGAAGCGCCAATTATTGTATTCCGGCTGGCACTGACGGGTGCCGGAAAGCCGCTTGTCCGGCGACCAATTGACAGGCAACTGGAACTCTATCTCCAGCCAGTATTGCGAAGGCGTGCCCGGCAATTGGTGTACGGACGATACATAGGCCTGGAGCACGTGGATCAGGCATTGCCCCACGTGGTCGGGCGGCAGACGTTCGCCGCCAGCGATGCCGCCGATCGTCACCTTTTGCCAATTGTCGATCCTCTCGCCTTGCTGGTCGCTCGCCGCCAGCGTGATGTACTGCGCGCCTGGCTCTAACTGCGTGCTTTTCCACGCCGGCGGCTGTTGTGCCAATTCGACCGGCTGCTTCAGCGACTCGTGCGACTTGTCTTCGCCTCGCTCCGGAAAAGGCAACGACGAATACCAATGATAGTAGAGTGCTCGCACCGGCTGGACTTCGGCGGCACCGGTGAAGCTGATCTGCTCACCTAAAGCAAACACGTCGCCGTTATGCGGGCTGGAAATAATTAAATTCTTCAGACTCATGACTTTAGCCCTGCCCACTGACATTCAGCACCACTGGCGCGCCATTGGCCAGAATAATGGCCTGGTCCCCTTCCACACTGACGGGGACACCGCCAACCCGGACTGTGCTACTGCCTGGTAGCAGCAGACCTGGCCAGATGCCAGCGCCAGCGGTTCCCTGTACGCAAGTTCCTCCAGCTACCACTCGCCTGTCTTTGTTGATGCAGACCGTGCGGTTGAATGAATTATTCACCCAAACCAGGGTACCTTCAGTCAGGGGTTTTGCTGGCGGTGTCGGTATTATCACTGGCACGGCGTTGCTACAATGGGCTGTTTCCGACGTCTCCATTACTACGAGAATCTCCTTACCCTTCGCAAGTACTTTTTTCGCTTTCAGCTTTAATGCCCCACCCAGATCAAGCACGCCCAACAGTTTCAGTTCGCTCATGCTTTCCCCTATTTTCCGGTAATTTCGTTGCCGCTGATCGCCGTACTGTGGCCGCCGGTGTTGACTGTCAGTGTGCCGTCAATCTCCACGTTTCCCTTCATCTTGATCGCACCGGCAGTGATTTCGATATGTCCTTCCTCGATCGAAAACCTGATGCACTGCTGCTTATCCTTGGTCGAGATTTCAATACTCTCCTTGCCTTCAGTATCGATCAGACTGATCTTGTTGCCACCTCTGGTTTGGATCAGCTTGACGTCATTGGTGATTGTGCCATCTCCCCCTGGCGGCTTGGCATTGAGATGCCACACGCTGCTCAGCAAGGCAAATCCGATGTCCGACCCCAGTACTGGCACCACTAGTACCTGATCGCCCTTTTCCGGCAAAAACAACACGCCGCGCCCTGCGCCCGCCATTGCCGTAGCAACCCGGCATTGCAAGATGCTTTTGAGCGCGGGCAGATAAACGTCGAGACAGCCGTTGGCGTCGAGTTTTACCGTATCGACCACGCCCAGGTACAGCGTGCCGGATAATTCATTCATATATGCAGCCTTAATGTGAAGTCCGTGCGAAATCCGTCATTGTCGATCCGGTGCACCAGAGATTGCACCTGGTACTCACCGTCGAAGCGTGCCATGCCAATCACGTTGACGATGCAGCCCACCCGCATCTCTGGATTGCCGATGGTGCTGCCTTCACCCATGATGAGCATGCCCATCAGGCGGCGCATCTCGGCGCCAGCTCGTTGCTTGGCTTCGGCCGCGTCATGCACAATGATGTTGTGTACGGCATTGTCTGCTGCCAGACTGGCCTTGGCCGCCTGCGACAGACGGCCCCAATAGTTTTTTGGTGGTGCCGTTCGTGCGCTCACCTCTTCGGCCTGTGCCGTATTCCAGCCCCGGCTTTCTACCGCGCCCACCTGACCGCTAGTACTGAGGCGAAAAGACAGACTGAAGAGATTGACGCCCCGCTCCAGGCTGATTTTTTTGCCTGGACGTTCGCGGCGAAAGTGCAAGATGTTGCCGTCGGCCCAGAAATGACAGCCATATTGATCGGCAAGCTCGGCAATCAAATCCAGATAGCTGATGCCAGCCTGCATGCGGGCGCGTCCCGGAGGTGCCGTCATCTCGTCCTGGGTCAGGCTGTCGATAGAGAGCAACAGATCGAGTATCTTGGACGCAATAAAACTGAGTACCTCGTAATCGTTCATTTCGTCCATGTACCGTATGTAGACATTGCCTACTGCGGCCGTGCTGAGCGCGTCATGCCCCTCCACCTGGACGTGCAATCCCTCTTCGCTATCCAGTTCGACGGTAATTGCGCTGACTGTGCCTGCCATGACCATCTTCAGTGGGGTCTCGGCGTTACCCAGGGAAATTTCCAACACATTGCCTTCACAGAGCGTTCCGCGATCGGGTCCCTGCAGGCTATCGATCAACATCAGCATCGGGTCTTCGATCTCCAGCGTAAAGCTGCCTTGCTGATTGGCACCCAGCGACACCGACATCCGGTTGATCACTCCCAGCACTGCTGGGTCCAGTGGCACGCCGTTCCGGCTCAGCATCACTTGTCGCAAGCCGTAAGCCACCGGGTACAGGCTTGCCGACCCTGCCCGCGCGCGGATGTCCACATCGGTCGATGACACCAGACTCCAGGGCTGTTCGTTGAAAAGAATGGTCATTTCAACCCCGTCAAGTTAAGCAATTTCCCGGCCAGTACTTTGCGCGGGTTATCGATTTGGTTGGCTATGGCAATTTCGCGCCATTTGGCCGGGTCTTGATAGTGCCTGCCCGCGATGGCGGGCAAGGACTGCCCTGGCGGTACCTTATGAATGGTGGTGACCGCCCGGTCCCTGGCATCTTGCCCCGCCACACTGATACCCTTGAACTCGACCTGTAGCTTGGCCCGCAATGGCATGCCTGCAGTGTTGAAATAGTCGAATTCGGCCCGTACACTGACGATGACGCACTTGAACACCAGCGAGCCCCATATCAGCAGCAATTGCGGCGGGGCCTTGCTGCGCGGCGCCAGTTGCATCAGACTCTCTATGGCGTTGGTTCGTTCGCGCACGTCGGTGCCGGCATCGCTTGTATCAAAGAAGAACTCAGTACTCAGGGAGTCGGCTATGCCGCTGACATACTCCATTAAAACTGAGGATTTCCCCGGGACCCGACTTTCCTTAAACTGGTTGGAACGGGACAGCGAATAGCTAGGTGGATTGAACATCACCGGTATCGTCTGGCCACCGCCATCAATATTTACGATCACTGCCTTGGTCAGCGCCATCAGATTCTCCCTTTGATTTCACGTTCCCGGCGTTGTTCACGTTTAATGATACGTATCACCCGCGCGGCTATCTGTTCCATGCCGTCGCGATCGATGTGCGGTATTGCAGATGTTTGTGTCTGTTGTACCCGGGCCTGCGTTGCCTTGGCCGCAGATGGTGACTGTTGCCAGACGTCACACGGAGGAATGTCACCGCGCGCGCGCGTGGCCTGGTCAAACAACAGGTCGCCGAGGCTGGGAGCGTTATTGGCTTCAGTAGCTGCATTAATTACACTAGCCGCACCAGCCATGTCAGTCATGTTACTGGCGGACCCGGCCAGCACCATGGCGGGCCACTCCTGCCGCACGGTGGGCAAAGACAGTCCTGCAGGTGCCAAGCGCTGGGAGTGCTGCTCCAGTGCGATTGCCGGCTGCGCCGCCAATAATGTCATGGGCAAGCGTCGACCTACTTCTCCTGAAATTAGTGCTGGTGCCGGATCTGGACGCATCTGCATGCCCAACTGCTCGGGCGACCATTTTACGCCTGGAGGCACTTGCCCGACTGCTCGCCTCTGTAGTGGCGGTGCAGCCTGCAGCACTGACATCGCTTGTGGCACTGATATAGATGTGGGTCGATGAAGCGGCCTGTCAATTTTTGCCGCCAGGCCGGATGGCGGAACTGACATCGCCAGCCCAACACCCCGATGTGCCGCAGGTAAGCCTGCCGCAGTCGGCGTGGCGGCTTGATTATCTGGCTCAGGCGTGCGCGACGTCGGCTTCCAGCGTGGGGATGGCACAGCTATTTCGCGAAAAATTGTCGCTGGCAATGCTACGGCACCACGCGCTGAACGCCGCGTCTGCTGTACTACCACAGCTTGCCAATTCAGGGTCAGCACGGTCCAGGCACCATCGGCCCGTCCCACGATCATCGACTGCAGCGTGCGCTGCCTTGCCATCACATTCCGCAGGCAAGCCATCGTCGCCAGATGCAAGCCACCCCGCCGCAGGCCGTGCGTGGGGCGTGCCCAGCCCTGCATGTAACGCATCCAGGCCATGCTGGCCAGCAGCCCAGGCGGCAAACTCAGCCCTGCGAGCTGGCTCATCGACGGCGGATTAATAGGGGTAGTCATCGTCTATGCTAAATGTGATGTATGTGATAGCTCAAGATTTATACGGGATACTTCTTCTGCCCAGCGACGGCGTTCGGCATGTTCCATGTTCATCAAGCGCTCAGGCGGCCAGTGAAAATGGTAAGCAATAAAGGCTACCTCCTCGTACAGCCGAGCGATGGGGTAGCCTACTACTCCCCCACTTTTTCTGGCTCGACCTCGAACGTGTGCTGGCAACTGGGACAAGCCACCGACACCCGCAGCGAAGCACTGCTGTTGATGCGGTTGTAAAAGTCCTGAAGGTAGGCCAGGTCCGCCGCGAACATGCCTTCGATCACTTTGGGATTGATCGCATCCAGCGCACCCAGCCGCACCACCACCCGTGCCAGCAGGATCAGCACCAGATAGGCAGGGTTGCCTTGCACCCGCGGATCTTTCTGTGGCAAGATCTCGTCGGCTGCGGTGGCCAGGCGCATGGATCCTTCGCGATGCACCGTGCCTGCCGCATCGACATAGCCCTTGGGCAGCACAAAATCAAACTCGGTGGCGAAGTCGCTCATGCTGCTGCTCTGATCAGACGTTCACAACTGATTGTCAAAGCGTCGATTGCCGCTTCCTTGCCTGTTCCGCTCAGGTCGGGCGCCTTGTATTTGCTGGGCCAGGCGCCGAAAAAATTCCAGCGTACCTTTTCCTGGCCCAGGTCGTCGAGCAGGATAATCGAACCGTTCTTGCGCTGCAGCTTGCCATCCAGGATGCCTTGATGCCAGTCATACAGTTCACGCGAATCGGTGATACCCCACTTCAGCGTCAGATCAGGAAAGCTGCTCTTTCCCGGTAATTTGCGGACAGTCGACGCATCGCCGCCTTCCCGGTATTCCACCACTTCCACATCTGAACCGAATCCGCTGCAATCAGAAAACCCCGCTTGCGTCAGACCGTCGATTTCCAGAAGAAAGCGAAAATTTTTATATGGATCTACTCTGACCATGATTTTTTTCCTGTGATCGGGGCGGACAATTAGCCGCCAGAAGATTGATGGATACGGAATATAACGAACTCAGCCGGTTTGACGATTGCCACGCCGATCTCGGTGACCAGTTGACCGAGCTCACGTTGCGAAGGCGGATTGACATCAGCGTCGCACTTCACGTAAAAGGCTTGCTTGGCCGTTTCGCCGAACAGGGCACCAGAGCGCCATTCATTGGTTAAAAAGTCCGTGAGCGTGCGGATCACGCGCTGCCACAAAGCCGGTGTGTGAGGTTCAAACACGACGAACTGGGTGCCGGCGTCGATGGACTGACGCAGATAGTTCATGTAGCGACGCGTACTGATGTAGCGGAATTCGCCGTTGGCATCGCCGCCAACGGTACGAGCCCCCCAGATCCGATAGGCGCCATTCATGAGGCGGATTACGTTGACGCCAGCTGTATTCAGATCTCCCTGAACGTTGCTCGTTATTGATTCCTCGATACCGGCAATACCAAGCAAAGCTTCGTTCGCCGGCGCCTTGAACACGCCGCGCTCGGCGTCGCTACGTGCGTAGACACCTGCAACATGGCCGCCGGGCGGCACATAGATCAAGCTGTTTTCCGGTTTCAGCGGATCAACTAACTTCATGGCTGGATCTGATACCTGAAGCCACGGATGATAAATCGCTGAATTGGGATTATGCAAACTACTGATTAGCGCTTTGGTGCCGTCTGCTTTCGTATCTTTAACAAAATCCAGGATGGCGAATCGTTTGTAGAGCTTGGCATAGTCTTTTAGCTCGGCGTTCTTGTTCAGCCCTGGCGCTACTACCGTCGAAATCTCATCTAGTGCCGCTAGTGCCTTGATTGCCGTGGCAATGTCAATCGTGTTGGCCGGTTTAACACGGACAACATAGCAACGGCTGCCGCCATTGTTGAAAAAGCCATACACCGCGTGTGCCAAATAGGACTGATAATTGCGGCTATTCACATATTCTGCTTTCCTGGCTTCATCTGTCTTTAGAGGGTCCAGCAATTCGACGGCTTCGGAACTCTTAGCCGATGCAATGAAGTCGCCGAACAATTGAACATATGCTGGCCAGGAAGTGATCAGGTAGGGGACGTTCTCCTTAGCTTCAACTTTGTGCCAGGCCCATAAACAGTCTCCCCCTGGCGTAGATGGCCGTACCGGCAGGTAGATATTGTCGGCGAGACAGCCTATGAATCCCGGCGTGCTGGTCCCCACACCTGCGATCGGCCTGGACAGCGGTGGTACTTCTTCTACATACACTCCTGGCGACACGTATGACATGGCATATTTCTCCTGAAATTAAATTACTATTGACGTCCTTAAACCCCGACCAGGGACCTGTCTAATGATTTGCTGAACCCACCTTCCACTCCCGCACATCAACTTCCTTACTGAGTATCAGTGCTTCTGTCACCTCTGCAGTACCCGGTGTCATTGCCACTGTAGCGGTCACTGTAAAGGCTGGTCGCAGTTTTCCACCCACGGCAGTCCAGAATTCAGAGATATTCTTCGTCAAGTCGGATTGCATGACCAGCAATTCAACAGGGAAAGACTGGGTTCCGAGCCAGGCCTTTGTCACATCCGAAACGTTCTTCGGTGCCAGCACCGGCGTTGCGGCGAACAGCTTTAGCACTTCACCCAAGAGTTCGTGCTGACGCAGGATCGCGCTTTGACCAGACTGCCCTGCTTCAACCCAGGCCGTCACCAGATAAGAACAAGCGATACGTAGCTCGGGAGCGCCGATCACCACAGTCTTGCCACTGACGCCTTCGCGCATCACCGGCACGCTGCTGCGCAAATCCGTGCGTTCCCGCACATCGAACAGGAACAGATTGATGCTGTTTTTTCCTGGTTTATAAGCCTCCGTCGGGCTGTCATAGGACAGATCAGCCTCTCTCAACAGGGATGGAACGTGGCGTTGTTGCAGTAGCTCGCCTAGGGCCGTAGTCAGATTGAAAAACATCACCTCCCCCTTTCTGGCAAAAGCCTTGATCTGCGCAAACAAAGCCACTTCCAGTTCGCTGAATTCGCCGTATAAGTCGCAATTAATGAAAGATTTAAGACTAACCGTATGGAGCACAACGGTAATTCTCTAGTCTTGAGATACACGCGGTACATTTTTCATGTGCTCTCCGTATGCATCTTTTTTTGAAATCTAGACTTAGTATATTTACGCAGATAATTCTTGTATGTAGCGCAAACGTGCTACAAGCACCTGTCCCAATCGGTCGTACAATGGTGTTTCACGCAAACATTCGTCGTCACGAACAGCAGATGCGGCAACTGCAACAAGCCTTGGTCGCCAAGCAGAATGAAAATACTCGACTCAATCAGGATGGCAAGCACCATTGCCAAGATTGAGGTGCAGTAGCAAATGATGACAGGGCTTAAAGCCATCATGAGTACCAGAATAATTCCGAGCAGTAGCGAATTTGTTGATTTGCACTGAAAATTGCCCCCACTGATTTGTCGGCAAAATTGGATATATCTGGAAATCTTTGCCCTTTATTTAATAAGCAAGACTTTCGCTTTATATCCGCAAAGTTTTTATTGAAATTTCAAGAAGACTACTGCATAACGTAGCGGATGTATTGATGGCGTCATTGCTGCTTTTCACGGAATTTCCACACAGCAATGCCATGTCTTACGCATTAAATAGATATGTTGACAAACAATGACAGACGGAAGGTGCGCTCAATCAAAATCTTTGTCTATGTAGACATATTTTCTGTCATCGTAAGTAAACCGGTGGTTTCCACTTCATTTTTATTGGTACTTACACAAAATTACCACAACTGCGCTGCAGTCAGGGTTTCAGGCAAAGCGTTGTCTTCCGAGGTAACTCCCTCTTGCAGGCAAGTTCTCCTAAACCGACAGCCTTGATGGGACAATTTTGTGTAAGGCCTATTTATGATAAAGAGAAGTATTGAAACGAAATAATTAGTTACTCATATTTACCCAGACAGGGTTTATCAAAATGGTAAACTCACGCTTTAGTTGTGATTTCTCAACATGAGAAAGTATTTGGCTTTTCTTGCCAAAATTTAGCCTATATTAAGTGACCTTTCTCTTATAGATTTTTTATGCAATCGTTTAGCAGCACCGACACGGTAACAACCCCAGAAATTTTGTATGGCGAGGAGAAACTTGATTTCATACGAAAGGAAATCCTTGCAGATTTGCTAGAGGCAAGCGCGGCCAGATTTCCTGACAAAATTGCGCTGATTTCTGGTGAACAGTCCCTCAGTTATGGCCAATTGAATGCTGATGCAGATCGCGTTGCATCTGTCCTGATTGCGGCAGGTGTACGCCCCGGACATATTATTGGCCTGTGGTTGCCGCGTGGCATACATTTGCTGATTATGCAGGCAGCCATTGCCAAATCTGGTGCCGCCTGGTTGCCTTTTGACGCAGATACCCCGATAGACAGGATTGCTGTTTGCCTTAATGATGCTACTGCTTTTGGCATCTTGAGTTGTCAGGCTTTTGAGTCGCAATTAGCTGAATTGCCTTGCCAGAAATGGCTGGCCGAAACAGCCTTGCTCGATGCCGGGCAAAGCATATCAAAGCGTGGCCCCGTAAAAGGCAGTGACCCTGCTTATGTCATTTATACCTCAGGTTCGACTGGCAAGCCCAAGGGTATTCTGGTAAATCAAGCCAGCATTTGTCATTTTTTACGTAGTGAAAACCATGTCTTGGGCATACGTCATGAAGATCGCGTGTATCAGGGATTTTCACTGGCATTTGATATGTCATTTGAAGAAATCTGGATCAGTTACCTTGTTGGTGCAAGCTTATGGCTGGCACCAAAAGAAATTACTGCCGACCCGGATGCCCTGCCGTTGGCTTTGAATGAAAACCGCATCAGTGTTTTACATGCTGTTCCTACCCTGCTCGCTTTGTTCAGCCACGAGGTAGATAGCCTGCGTCTGATTAACCTTGGTGGCGAGATGTGTCCCGAGGTTTTGGTCACGCGCTGGTCACGCCCCGGGCGGCAAATGTTTAATACCTATGGACCGACGGAAGCCAGTGTGTCGGCCAGCCTGGCACAATTACAAGCAGGTCAGCCTGTCAATATCGGCAAACCTTTGCCGAATTATTCCTTGCTGGTGATTGCGACCGATATTGAAAATGGCTTGCGCCTCTTGCCCGCGGGCGAAACGGGGGAGCTATGTATTTCGGGGCCAGGCGTAGCAATTGGTTATCTGGGACGCCCAGATTTGACAGCTGAAAAATTCTTGTCAAACCCATGGGCCAGAAATGCTCATGAAGCCAGGCTGTATCGCACTGGTGACCTGGCTTGCTTTAATCCAGATGGCAGTGTGCAGTGTCTGGGGCGAGCCGATGATCAGGTGAAAATCCGTGGTTTCAGGGTTGAACTTGGCGAGATTGAAACTGTGTTAGCCAAGCAAGCAGGTGTAGGCGCAGTAGCGGTGGTCTTGCGCAAGGACGATGAGATCGATCAGATCGTGGCTTTTATTGTCAATGATCAATTGCCAGCAGATGCTGAGCCTGCCGCGTTTGCTCAGCATGCGGCTGCTTTACGTACTGAACTTGGCAGGCTCTTGCCAGTATATATGGTGCCTGGCAGGTTTGAATATCTGCCTGAAATGCCCAGGCTGACTTCAGGAAAGATAGACCGCAATACGTTAAAAAAAATAGACTTGGTCAAACAGGCTGCCAACAATGAGTCGGATGCACCGGAAACCGAGACTGAGCTTGTGCTGTTTGAGGCTCTGGCCAGCCTGTTCCCAGGACAGGCAATACGACGCAGGTCGGACTTTTTTACCGATCTGGGCGGCCATTCTTTGATGGCAGCAAAATTGGTATCCATATTGCGCAAACACCCACGTTTTGCCTATTTCAGGATCAGTGACATTTATACGCATCGCTATATAGCCAAGATGCTGGAAGTACTGGAAGCCACAGCCCCAAGTCAGGATGCTGCTGCGGCAGCAAGCCAGGCCAGGTGGACCACGGCTCCTGAATGGAAACGCTGGCTTTGTGGTGCCGGCCAGGCCGCAGCCATACCCTGGCTGGTGGCCATGCGCATGGTGCAGTGGCTGGCGCCGTTTTTTGCCTATCACTTCTTTACAGGTGACCCTGAAGATTCTATTGCAAGAGCAGTATTTTTGTCCGTTGGTGTTTTCTTGTTGTTGACCGTTACAGAATTTGCGATTGCCATTGCGGGTAAGTGGTTGATAGCAGGTCGTTTGAAAGCTGGCCGCTATCCTCTTTGGGGATGGACATATTATCGTTGGTGGCTGGCTGACAGATTGGTGGAAGCTGCCCCAACTTATATGTTGAGTGGCTCGTCTTTGTATAGCTGGTGGTTGCGTGCACTGGGAGCAAAGGTAGGTTCTGATGTTGTCATAGGTTCCATGACCTTGCGTGCTCCAGATTTGTTGCGCATAGGTGATCGTTGCAGCATAGGAAATGCCAGTAATTTTGAGAACGCCAGAGTGCAACATGGTGAACTCATACTGGGAAGCATAACGCTAGAGGATGATGCTTATGCAGGCTCCTATGCGGTACTGGAAGGCAATGTTCATATAGAAGCTGGCGGCCATCTGGATGGACAATCTGCCTTAAGTGCGGGGCAGCGCATACCAAAATCCAGAATCTGGAAAGGATCACCAGCCAAAGATGTAGGTGCGTTTGATGCATCAGTTTTCCCGCCAAGGCCAGCAGCAACACGTTTGCGCCTGGTCGGCGAAACTGTATTTTTTGTGTTTGGTTCCCTGTTAATCAGCGCCCTGTTTTTTATGCCGGTTTTCCCCAGCTTTGTGACGATAGACTGGTTTGATAATTCCGAATTATTTCCTGGATTACAAAGTAACTCTATCATTTTCCAGCTGGCAAAGTATTTTCTCCTGGCCTTCCCTGCCACTGCTGTCCTGATTGTCTGCACGGCACTATTGTCCGCTGGTATACGCTGGAGTATTTTGCCGACTTTAAAGCAAGGGCAATATCCTGTGCACGGCAATACTTACTGTGGAAAGTGGTTGGTCAACCAGATACAGGAGTCCAGCCTGAATGTGTTGCACGGTGTTTATGCCACAGTTTATGCGCCCTTCTGGTATCGCCTGCTGGGTGCAAAAGTCGGACGTGGTGCCGAAATTTCTACTGCCCTGGGGGTGGTCCCGGATATGTTAACTCTGGGCGATGAAACCTTTATTGCTGATGCCGTATTGTTGGGTGACGAGCAAATAGATTGTGGCTGGATGAGCATGCACCCCACCGTTATTTCGCGCCGCAGTTTTGTTGGTAATGGGGCATATATACCGGATGGCACGATTTTGCCTGAAAACGTCCTGATAGGCGTCCATACCAGTGCGCCAGATAATGCGCAAATGCAGGAGGGTGACACTTGGCTGGGTTCACCCGCCATTCATTTGCCTGCCCGTGAAGAAACCAAGGGTTTTCCAGAAAACCTGACCTTCCGCCCATCCATTGTTAGGCGCCTGGGTCGTGGCTTGATCGAGGCTTTCCGCATCATCGCACCACATGCCATGGTGATTGCGGTTGGCTATACTATCGTTCTGGACTTGATGCCTTTGGCGGGGGACGATCGCTGGAATGAAGTTTTGTATTACCTCGTCGTTGCAGGCTTGTTGTATGGCATAGGCAGTTTTGCTTTTGTACTGTGCTTGAAATGGTTATTGATTTTCCGCTACAAGAAGAGCAGCGTGCCTATGTGGACGCCCTTTGTATGGATATCAGAGGGCATCACCAATCTGTACGAAGGCATAGCCGTGCCCAATTTCATGCGTTATTTGCGCGGCACCCCTTGGCTACCGTTGGTATTCAATCTGTTGGGCTGCAAAATTGGACGCGGCGTTTATATGGATACCACTGATATCACCGAGTTTGATTGCGTTAGCATAGGTGACTATAGCGAAATCAATGCCCTTGCCTGCCCACAGACACATCTGTTTGAAGACCGTGTCATGAAAATTGACCATGTCATTATTGGTGAACGCGTGTATATGGGGCCACGTAGTTCGGTTTTGTATAGTGCAGTGGTGGCAGATGGCGCCAGCCTCGGTGCAATGACACTGGTCATGAAAGGTGAATACATTCCAGCCAATTCCAGCTGGCATGGTTGTCCTGCCGCCATGACAGGTGTTTGATTGATTTATATCTAGCTGGCTTGCCTTTCATCGGATGGCAAGTCAGCTAGAGCTCATATGTATATATTGAGGCTGGAGGATAGACTCGCGCGTTCAGCAGCAAGCAAAATGGTCTGCCATGCTTGTATCAATTTATTTCATGTTACCGATTTAATTCACATGTGGGATAGCGCACAGATGTCTACAGAGTTGCCTGTCACGATGTGGTACGTTAAGCAGATCCTTCGAACTTGCGCGAAAAATAAACCAGAACATAAACCATAAGCGCTGACATGACACAATACCCTGAAAAATTTGCGCAAAACCCATCTCCCTCAAAAGAGAAGAAAACGATCCGCATAGAATTGGCCCGATCCACAATCATTGCCATTGTTGCTGTCGTCTTGGGATTTGCACTGATCTCTCAGTTGGTTCCAGTCATCTTTGTATTGATCACTGCGCTTATGCTGGTCGGCACGCTCAATCCTGCGGTAGCCTGGCTGGAACGCCATAGAATTCGCCGTTTTACCAGTATAGCCATCATATTTGCTGTATTGATGGTGGTTTTGGTAGCTCTGGCGGTTTTTACAGTACCGCCATTTATTGCTCAAGTTGTCAGCCTTGTCCAGCAAGAGCCTGAATTACGAGGTCGCCTGATTAAGTTTTTAGCTGCCTATCCCCTCACCGAATCCCTGGCAGACGGTTTGCGACATATACAGTATGCGGCGTTATTCAAATCCTATAGTAGCGAAGCGATGGCTTTTTCGAGAGGCTTCTTCGAAATTATTGCATACGGCGCAGGTTCATTTTTTCTTGCTTTGTACATCATGATAGATCGTGACCGCTTGCGCGGTGCATTGTTTGCCGTGATCCCCCGTGCCCATCACATCAAATTGGCGCGCATCATGCTCAATCTTGAGACCATCGTTGGTGGTTACGTACGCGGCCAGGTTCTGACTTGCACCATGATGACAGTCTTTCTGTTCATTTTACTTTCTGCCTGTGGCGTACCTAATGCGATAGCAATTGCGGCTTTTGGCGGGATTATGGATGTGCTGCCTTTTGTTGGCATTTTCCTGACCATGTTACCTGCAGTGCTTGCAGCCTTGGCTATCGGTGGCGTCGCCGCGACTGTGGTCTTTGTATTATTGCTTTGCTATGAAGAGTTTGAAAGCAGGATATTAATTCCCATTGTATATGGGCGTGCATTACGTTTGCCATCATCGATAGTCCTATTCGCCTTGATCGCTGGTGGCACACTGTATGGTATTGGTGGTGCGCTGCTCGCATTGCCCGTTGCAGCGACCCTGCTCATGCTTATCGATGAACTGAAAGTTGAATTGCCGGGCGAAAGCCCACAACCCAAGGATTTGGCTGTGCAAAAAGATGATATCGTCGGCGAGGCCGAATATCTGCGACGCACGAATGGCATGCCCGCAGAGGAGGCAGCAGGAATCGCCCTTGAAATTTCTGGAGATAGAAAACTCAATGAAGAGGATAAAACCTCAGACAATTCTATTCCGCTTGAAAATGTGGTGTGAAGCGTGTTTGGAAATAGTTGAGTTGGCACCGCATAACAAGTTTGTTAATGCACGCTGTTGATACCGCGTTATTTTTTAATCTTGATTACTATCTGCGACGACTTAGTACTTGCCCCATTAATGCGGTGCCAGCTGTTTCCTGGCCACCTGGCCCAGGCTCATACTGTAAATCGTCGAGTTTTAATTCTTCTTTGCATACTACACAAGCAGGAATAACACTGGTGATGTGGCCACATTGCTGATGACGAATGAGCAAAGGCTGCTGCCCTTCTGCCGTGCGCCATTTATCTCCCCAGGCAGTCAGTGCCAGTAATACGGGATACAAATCCCGCCCCTGTTGGGTAAGGCTGTAGCGCCAGACCCGTTTGTCCTGAGTGTCTGACTTACGCTCAACAATGCCCTGCTCCATCATTTTTTTCAGGCGGGCGGTCAGGATATTGGATGCCACGCCAAGATTACGCTGAATATCATCAAAACGTTCAAAACCCAAAAACAGATCGCGCAAAATTAGCAAGGTCCACCACTCACCGATGACCTCCAGCGTCCGGGCAATTGAACAGGAAAAGTCAGAAAAAGAACTGCGCTCCATAATTTAGCTTGCTTGATGCAAGTTATCAATTTATATTACTTGCATTATGCCAGTGAAAGATGACTATGTATGCTTATATCGTTGAGAATAAATTACGCAAGATCTTTGCCGCCATCAACGCAGGCGATGTCAGCTTGATGCTAAATGGCCTGGCCACTGATTTTACATATCGATTTAAAGGGGATTCGCCAATTTCTGGCCTGCGCAATTCTCGCGCGTCCATGGCTTTGTGGTGGGAACGCCTATACCGCTTGTTTCCAGGCTTTCATTTTGAGGTAAAGGAAGTTGCTGTACTGGGGCCGCCGTGGGGTACCCGCATTCATGCCGTACTCGACTTTATTGTGCCGCATCAGCCGAATGGGCCCTACAAGAATGTAGTGATGCAATTCATGCGTATGCGCTGGGGGAAAGTCACTTACATCCAGACCCTGGAAGATATACAGCGTTGTAGCCGCTATCTGGCCTGGAGTGCAACACAAGGATGCGATGAAGCATTGGCGGCCCCTATAACTGATCAGACCTGGCCTGGCACAGGACCTTTCTTGCGTGCATAGGCACAGATATTCAGATGTATATTTGCCAAAAATCTATTTCTGACAGACGCAACTTGCTGCAAACAAACCCGTCCAATATCTTGGATCTGTTTACAGCAAAAATTTGTTCATTCTGTGGGGATAAACTAATAACCTGCTTACCAGTTGGCCTTGGATAAAATGATCAGCCATTTGCGAAACAGCAGCACTTCCAGATGCCCGGCTTGTATACCGGTACTGCAATCCAGTACCGGATTGACATAATAAGAGCGCTGTCTAAAGTCGCGGCAAACAAATATTTCGCGACGACCCAGGCGCATCAAAAATGATGTCGGGGCGAATTGCAGGCTGAAGCGCGTATCAAAGGACTGTTCGAGGTTTGCCATAATTTCAATCTCCATATCGGTTGGTATGTGATAGAGGAACGGTCATCAAAACAGCCATGCGTTCATCCATGGAACGAACTTTAACACAAACTACTGTATATACTATCAGTATTATGTAACACTGTGGTTTTCTCATCTCCTGCAATCTCTTGCTCCAGTCACATAGTACGGGCACATAAAATAAACTTTGAAGTCTTTCGCCATATTACATATACTGTATATTTAATCAGTATATGCAATATGACCCAGGTTTCCTCACTTCCTCCTGAACGTATACACCCCGCACTGTGGCGTGCATCGCAGCTGGCGCGTGGTCATGGCGGCTATTTGCCCAGTGGCTATGCAGAACTCAATAATGAACTGCCTGGCAATGGCTGGCCACAAGGGCAATTAACCGAGATTTTGCTGCCACAGATTGGCACTGCCGAACTCAGCTTGCTTAAACCCGCATTGAGCCAGCTTGATGGACGTCCCATTGTTTTATTGACGCCCCCTTATGTACCGCAAGCATTGGCTTTTGCATGTACAGGTTTGCAATCATCGCAGTTGATCTGGATACGCTGCCAAAAGCATGTGGATGCCTTGTGGGCGGCTGAACAGGTGTTGCGCAATAGCAGTTGTGGTGCGCTGTTGTTCTGGACATCCAGCATCCGCAGTGAAGCTTTGCGTCGTTTGCATCTGGCCGCGCAAAGCTCTGAGACCTTATTTTTTTTGATACGTGACATGCGGGCGGCACAGCAAGCCTCTCCTGCTCCCTTGCGATTGAGTGTGCAAACCAGTCAATATGGCCTGGAGCTGGGCATACTCAAGCGCCGTGGCAGCCAGCACGATGCGCCGCTGGCATTGCATTTGCCAGATCATCCTTATTTGTATGCCTATGCTCATCCTGGCAAAGAAAACCTTGCGACAAACTATGGCAACTTGCCCACCACTGTGGATAGCCGTTCATCTGCCTTTACTCCAGCTTGAGGTGTTTGTCACCCCCTTGTTTGCTCAGCAAGAGACGCAAGTCAGTGTGATACTCCATCAAGGCCGGGTGACGTCCATGTCTGAATCTGCCGATCAGGCTGGCATACGTTTGAATATGCGCGCAGGTGGCGTGCAGATGCTGTCTGCCGATGCTGATTATTATCAGCGTGATCACAATAAAGAACAGCTGGCACTGCAGGCAGTGGCAACTGCGCTGCTGCAATACTCACCACAAGTCTGTTTGGCAGAAGACGATTGCATACTGGTTGATATCAGTGCCAGCCTGAGTTTGTTTGGTGGCATACGCGCTTTGCGTAAACGCGTGCAGGAAAGCATGCGCATTCTGGGCTACACGGCAACCACAGGCATTGCTCCCGTTGCCAGGGCTGCATGGCTATTAGCCAAGCAGGCATCGCGCAAACTACCCAGAGGGCAGCATGTTTTTAAAATAAAAAGATTGAACCAGCACCTGGACAAACTACCAGTCAAATTGCTCACTGCCGCTCAGCCTTTGGCTGAATTATTGCAGGGCATAGCCTGTTATAGCCTGAAAGACTTGCGGCAACTACCCCGCCCGGGTCTGCAGAGGCGTTTCGGCAAAGCTTTACTCATAGAGCTGGATCAAGCCTATGGTGAGCTGGCCGAAGTACACGAATGGTATCTGGCAGCACCAGAATTCAAAGTCAAAATGGAATTGCCAGACCGTATAGAGCTTGCAGATTCACTTCTTATTTTTGCCCGCAGCCTGCTTGCCCAGTTACTGGGATGGCTGGCAGCGCAGCAACTGGCGGTTACGCATATACACATGGAGTTATTGCATGAACGTGGTCGCCAGGCCATCCCACCGACCATGTTTGATCTACAACTGGCACAAGCATGCTGGCAAGAATCGCACCTGCTGAGTTTGTTCAAAGAAAAACTCAGCCAGCTCAAGCTGCATAGTGCTGTCATCGGTATGCTGCTGGAAGTAAAGCAGACTATCTTGCGCGAAGCACAAAGCTATACCTTGTTCCCTGAACCTGGCGGGCAGGCAAATGAACATAAGCGTTTGCTTGAGCTATTAGTCGCCCGCCTGGGCGAAGATAATGTCTTGCAGCCAGCACCACAGGCAGACCATAGGGCTGATATTGCCAATCACTGGATTTCTGTCATCAAGAAAGCTCCGCCGCCCTGCCCAGCATCCGCTTTGGCAGGCTATGCCTTGCGCCCCAACTGGTTGCTACCGCAGCCGCTGGCGCTGAATATCCACGAACATCGTCCTTATTACGGCTCAGAACTCAAACTTGTTTCTCCGGCTGAGCGCATAGAAGCAGGCTGGTGGAATGAGCAAATACAAACCCGGGATTACTACATTGCTGTCGATAAGCGCCATGTGCGTTACTGGATTTATCGTGAACGTGCCAATGACCCCGACAGTGAAGAAGCTGTCTGGTTCTTGCACGGCATTTTTGGATAGTATTTTGAATAGATCAACATGAGTGCCTTCCTGCCCGAATACGCAGAATTATTTTGCATGAGCAATTTTAGCTTCCTGCATGGGGCATCACATTCAGAAGAATTGGTAGCCCGCGCCATCAAACTCGATTACCGTGCCCTGGCCATTACCGATGAGTGTTCATTGGCTGGTGTGGCAAGAGCCTATACCGCAGCAAAAAATACCGGCTTGCATCTCATCATCGGTGCCCACTTCAAACTGGAAGATATAGAAGCACCTGAAAATAATGTGCATCTGATTGCCCTTGCACAAAACCGTGAGGGCTATGGCAATCTCTCTGAAATGATCACTCTTGGAAGATGCCGGGCGACCAAGGGTAGTTATTTATTGACGCCCAAGGATTTCGTCTCGCCACCACCAGGCTTGGAACATTTGTCTGGTTTGCCAGATTGCCTGCTGATACTTGTACCAGCCTACCCCGCAGAAAGCAAGCTACTGCTGCAACAAGCGAAATGGTTGAAGCAAAATTTCCCTGGTCGCGCCTGGATAGGCTTGAATTTACTCATGCAAATTGCAGATGAATATCAAAAACAGCAGGTTGATGCGGCAGCTGAAGCTGTTCAATTACCCGTCGTTGCCATAGGCCAGGTCACCATGCATGTCAGGTCCCGCAAGCCCTTGCAGGACACGATGACTGCCATACGCTTATGCCAGCCCATCACTGAATGTGGTTACACGCTGGCGATGAATGCAGAACAGCACCTGCGTTCGCGTTTAAGGTTAGCGACGATCTATCCGCTGCATACCCTGGCCGAAACTGTGAAAATCGCAGACTTGTGCAGCTTTTCATTGAATGAATTACTCTACGAGTACCCACATGAACTGGTGCCGAAAGGATATACGCCTGCCAGTTATTTAAAGTTCCAGGTCTATAAAGGAGCTGATCTGCGCTATCCGCAAGGTTTGCCCTCATCGGTAAAAAATAAAATAGAACATGAGCTGCACCTGATTAATGATCTGGCTTATGAACCTTATTTTTTGACAGTGTTTGATATCGTCAATTTCGCCAGACAAAAGGAAATACTCTGCCAGGGACGCGGCTCGGCAGCAAACAGTGTGGTCTGCTATTGCCTGCATATCACCGAAGTCAATCCAGAGACACATACCTTGTTGTTTGAACGTTTCCTGTCCAAAGAGAGGGGTGAGCCCCCGGACATCGATGTCGATTTTGAGCATCAACGCCGCGAAGAAGTCATGCAGTATATCTATGATAAATACGGACGTGACCGCGCTGCCATAGCTGCGGCTGTACACACTTACCACCCGCGTGGCGCTTTGCGTGATGTAGGTAAAGCACTGGGTGTAGACCTGACCATCGTCGATGCCGTGGCAAAATCGCATCGCTGGTTTGATAGCAAGCAAGAATTATTCAAGCGCTTCACTGAATGTGGCCTCGACACGAACTCCCCTATCGCCCAGCAATGGGCGCTGTTAACAGGAAAATTGCTGCGTTTCCCACGTCACCTATCCCAGCACAGCGGTGGCTTCGTTATCGCACGTGGCAAATTATCCAGGCTGGTACCAATAGAAAATGCGGCGATGGAAAAGCGTAATGTGATTCAATGGGATAAAGACGATCTTGAATCCCTGGGCTTGCTCAAGGTCGATGTGCTGGCCCTTGGCATGCTGTCAGCACTGCGGCGGGCTTTTGATTTGATGGCTAACTTGCCAGGCAAACCTAAGTGCATGCAGGATGTTCCACGCGAAGATACCCTGACCTATGACATGATCTGCAAGGCAGATACCGTCGGTGTATTCCAGATAGAATCCCGGGCGCAGATGAGTATGCTGCCACGCTTGAGACCCAGAGAATTCTATGACCTGGTGATACAAATTGCCATTGTGCGGCCCGGCCCTATACAAGGTGGCATGGTGCACCCTTATTTGCAAAGACGCCAGGGCAAGCAGCCTGTAGAAATACACAAAAATCCGGGTATGCGAGCGGCACTGCAACGCACTCTCGGGATACCTATTTTCCAGGAACAGGTCATGCAAATTGCCATGCATGCGGCAGACTTTACGGCGGGAGAAGCGGATGGTTTGCGCCGTGCAATGGCAGCCTGGAAACGCAAAGGTGGCCTGGAAGGCTATGAAACCAGGATAGTAGAAACCATGGTCAAAAATGGTTATGAGCGTGATTTTGCTCAAGGGATCTATGAGCAAATGAAGGGGTTTGGTGATTATGGCTTCCCTGAAAGCCATTCAGCCAGCTTTGCCATCCTTGCGTATTTCAGTAGCTGGATCAAGCGCCATGAACCTGCCGTGTTTTTGTGTTCACTATTGAATTCCCAGCCCTTAGGATTTTATTCACCCTCGCAATTGATACAGGATGCACGTCGTCATGATGTGCAAGTCAGGGCCATCGATGTAACTTGTAGCAACTGGGATTCTGCACTTGAAGCAGAGACGCAGCTCAATAAATTTACCGACACCATGCAGCCTGCCGTGCGTATGGGGTTCTCTTTATTGCATGGCATGTCCGAGAGTGCTGCCTTGCGTATCATGGTGGCACGACAGCAACAGGCTTTTATTGATGTGCATGATCTGGCCAAGCGCGCACAGTTGAGCCAACATGATTTGCATGTACTGGCGGCTGGCAATGCCTTGTCAGTGCTGGCCGGACATAGAAGACAGGCATTATGGCAAGCTGTAGGGGCAATGCCGGACAAGGATTTGTTGCGTGTCACCAGCATACAAGAGCAAGTGCCACAACTGAAAGCACCTTCAGAAGCACAGGAAATTTATAGCGACTACCATGCAACCGGGTTCAGTCTGCAACGCCATCCTCTTGCTTTGCTGCGACCACAATTGCTGGCCAAACGCTTCTTGCCAGCAGAAATGCTGAATACCTTTCAACAGGGGCAATTTGCGCGCGGCTGTGGCCTGGTCACGGTAAGACAAAGGCCACAAACGGCCAAGGGCGTCATCTTCATCACCATAGAAGATGAAACCGGCCCAGTGAATGTGATTATCTGGCCAAATGTACTGGAAAAACAGCGTAGTGAAGTCTTGAGTGCGCCACTTCTGGGCGTGTATGGCATCTGGCAATGCGAAGCCGAAGTCAGGCATCTGGTTGCCAAACGCCTGGTGGATATGTCACATCTTCTGGGGCAACTGGAGGTGGGAAGCAGGAACTTTTGCTAAGCTTCCCATGCTCTGTAAATGCACAATATCTACTCCTGGTTATCCTCAGGCAAAGTCAGACGACCGGTGTGATAATCATATTCGTAGACCTCGCCATAGCGTCCCCACTCAATGGCGACTTCGAGTACCCGTTTTGCTTCGTCAGATTTCAAAAACTCTTCCAGCAAATCTATCAGCGGTTCTTCAGACAAGCTGCCACTGGTTTCCGATTCCAGATTGCGGCGTATATGTGCTGCCAATGGAACATGGGTCAGCAATTGTTGACCAAACAATTCCTGCTTTTGCGCCTGTTCTACTTCCACATATTTTTTACCCAGCGGTGTCAGCATGATGTCGCCTTTTTCCAGCACGGCAAAACCCAACAGGCTCAGGGCTTCATAGGTCGGGAATAATTCTTCATCCGACAATTCAGCTTCTTCTGCCAATTGTGGCAAGTCGGCACGGCCATTGAATGGAGCTTCCGCCAGCAAATCGAGAATACCTTCGATGCGGCTGACATCCGTCTCTGGCAAACGATAACCCAGGTGACGGGCATTGGGTGTATCCGCTGCTGCTTCATGGGTGGCGCGCATGGTCATCAAGCCATACACTTCATCAATCAAGGCACGGACTTCCAGCGAATCCACATCACGTGGCCTGGGCAGGTCGATCTTGATTTCGCATCTGACCGAACCCGGGTCACTGGACAGAATAATGATGCGGTCTGCCATCATAACGGCTTCTTCAATATTGTGCGAAACGATCAGGATACCTTTAGTGGATATACGGTCTTCTTCCCACAGTTCCAGCATGTCATTACGCAGGGTTTCACCTGTCAGCACATCCAGGGCAGAAAAAGCCTCATCCATGAGCAGCACGTCAGGATTGGTGACCAGTGCCCTGGCTATACCAACACGCTGTTTCATGCCGCCAGAAAGTTCACGTGGCAAGGCACCACCAAAACCAGCCAGGCCTATCAATTCGAGGACTGCATCGGCCCTTTGTTCACGCTCTGCTGCCGGTACACCCTGGGCTTCAAGACCCAGTTCTACATTCTGCTGTACAGTCAGCCATGGGAATAAGGCGAAGGACTGGAATACCATCGCTATGCCTGCGACTGGCCCACCAATCGCTTTGTCGCGATAAGCCACTTTACCAGCATCTGCCGGTATCAAACCAGCCATGATGCGCAATAGAGTGGATTTTCCGGAACCAGATTTGCCCAGCAAGGCGACGATCTCGCCATCTTTAAGCTGGAAATCAACTTTGTCCAGTATCAGGCGCGACTTACCGTCTGCTGCTTTAAAAGATTTGGCTACCTGATGCAGATCGAGCAATAAATTTTGAGTCATCTTGAATTCCTTGATGAATTATCTTGACGTTAGCTATAAGGCTTAACGCAGATGGTCTTCGGCCAGCAAATACAATTTGCGCCAGAAAAAGCGGTTCAGCAGCATGACAAATACGCACATCACGCCTATGCCCAAAGCGATACGATGAAAATCCCCCGTCTCCGTCATTTGCTTGATATAGCTACCCAAGCCATCGGCCACCAGTGTAGTTTTACCCCAGGTCACATACTCTGCCACGATACTGGCATTCCATGAGCCACCACTGGCAGTAATTGCGCCTGTGATATAGCTGGGGAAAACAGCAGGCAAATATACGCGCTTCCATTTGAGCCAGCCTTTTAAACCCAGGTTATCTGCAGCCAGCCGCAATTCATTGGGGATAGTGGCAGCACCAGCCACGACATTGAACAGGATGTACCACTGCGTACCAAATACCATCAAAGGACTGAGCCAGATATTCGGCGTCAGTTTGAATGTCACCATGGCAAATACCACCAGGGGGAACATCAGATTAACGGGGAAAGCCGCCAGAAACTGCGCCATCGCCTGCACTTTTTGTGAATACTGTGGGCGCAAACCTATCCAGACTGCAACCGGTACCCAAAACAAGGAAGCCAGGGCAATCAATAACATGACGCGCACCAGAGTAATCAAGCCCAGACCCAGCACATGCGCCACTTCAGTCCAACCCACCACACTGTGTATAAAAATGAAGAGGCTATATATGGCAGAAATTGAAGCCAGCAACAAAGCTGCATCAAAAATTTTGGGCCACGCTGGATGAGTAAAACGCTGCTTGACTTGTATGCTGGTGCCATCACCTTGCACACTAAACCATGACAGGCCACGCCCAAGGAAAAGCCAGAACCTGGCTATCCATGCACGGAATAAACGGCTGTTACGCATCCAGTCCAGCAACCATGATTGCTGCGCAGTGTCACCTTGAGTCTCTTCAAAACGGAATTTATCAGCCCAGGCCAGCAAGGGACGGAAAAACAATTGGTCGTACAACAATATACCAATGAGCATGGCAGCAATCGCCCAAGTGATGGCCATACCGTCCCTGGCTTCAATTGCTACTGCAATATAGGAGCCTATGCCTGGTAATTTAATATCTTGCCCTGCCACAGAAATAGCCTCTGCCGCCACCAGGAAAAACCAGCCGCCGGACATGGACATCATCATATTCCATAACAAGCCGGGCATGGCGAATGGCAGTTCCAGGCGCCAGAAACGCTGCCAGCCGGACAATCTGAAAATCTGCGCCGCTTCTTTTAACTCAGGTGGCACATTACGTATCGATTGATACAGACTGAATGCCATATTCCATGCCTGGGACGTGAAAATCGCAAAAATGGCTGCACACTCCACACCCAGCAAATTACCAGGGAACAAGGCAATAAAAGGCGCAATAGCAATCGCCTGAAAACCAAGAATAGGCACAGATTGCAAGATATCCAGCGCCGGTATCATGACTTTTTCAGCTGCGGCATATTTGGCTGCAACAGCCGCAAATATCAAACTAAAGATCAGGGAAAAAGCCAGTGCCGTAAACATGCGCAAGATGGTGCGCAATAAATAATAAGGCAAATAAGCAGGATCAAGACTGATTTGCAAAGCTTCGCCCACCGCAAAAGGACGGCTCATCTGCATGGCGGCAAATGCAAAAATACCCAGCAACGCCAAAACCAAAGGGAGTAAAGCCCAATCCCAGCGATTTGGACCTTTATCCCCGGTGACAACATCACGCCCTTGTTGGCGGAACAATTCAAACATGAATGCTCCTCAACACAATGAAAGTAATAGCAAAATAACGGCACATAGCATACCTCCTGTCACAAACATCAAGTCCGGACAAAGATGAACTGCGCGGCAGAGCACATGCATGCTGACAATAGCCAGCGCCACGCAAAATTTTAAACAGGGGTAAAAGTAGAGAGCAGCAAGACTGCTGCGAAAGACTACTACCCGCCAGATGGCAAGGTAGCAAGAGAAAATCTGTGCTTACATTGCCAAGTTGAGTGATGATCGACAACTATAACTGTCCACAGATGTGCTCCGAAAATGAGATGCGCGAACTTTAACATAAACTTTGTTTTGCAGGCAAGATGTTGCAACGCAAAAAGACTATTTTTTAAGCGCTTGCATGCGTTCTTTGAGCAAGGTGGCAATTTCCCTTTGCTCAAGCTCAGTTGCAAAATCGAGAGCCGTTAAACCCAATTCATTTTTCAGATGAGGATCAGCTCCCTCATTGAGCAATAAGCTGACAATAAGCTCTTTGTTTGAGCGTGCCGCCATCATTAAAGGCGTCGTCTTGTTGGGGGATTCGGCATCGATATAGGCAGAATGTTCGAGTAACAAGGCAACAATATCCTTGTTGCCGCCAGCTGCTGCATAGTGCAAGGCACACCAGCCGACTTGATTAACTTCGGCATCGTGTGCAAGCAAGGCTTTAACAGCGGGGAGATTGCCAAGATAACTGGCCAACATTAAGATGGTGTCACCATTTCTGGCTCTTGCTTCCAGTTTGATATCCTTGCGCTCTAGCAAAGCTAGAAAAACTTTCTTTGAATTTTCGCGCAAGGCAATCATGAGCAAGGTTTCACCACGGCTCGCTTCAGTTGCATTCACATCCATGCCTTGCTGCAGTAGCTCTGTCACCTTATCCACTGCATCAAAGCGCACAGCAAAAATCAAATCATCTTTATCGTCTGCAAAAGCGCAAGAGGAAGACAGCCACAATAGCAAACAAGCCAGGCAATTCAAAAAGGTTTTTTGATGAGCGTAAAATGCAAATGACCTGGGTGTTTGCATGTCAGTCCTTAATGTGCAAATTGAAACAATTGAAAGAAATTTTTGGTCGTGGTTTCCTGCACTTCTTTGACAGAGATCCCTTTTAAGTCTGCCAGAAACTCGCCTACATGTCGTACGAATCCAGGTTCATTCATTTTGCCACGATGCGGTGCCGGTGCCAGATAAGGGGAATCAGTCTCTATCAAAATACGATCAAGCGGCAAGGCTTTGGCAACTGCCTGCAAATCTTTAGCACTTTTAAAAGTAAGTATGCCTGAGAATGAAATATAAAAGCCAAGGTCCACTGCAGCTTGCGCCACTTCCAGAGATTCGGTGAAACAGTGCATGACACCGGCCACGCCACCCTGCGCCGTGCCAGCCCCCTCTTCTTTCATGATGCGTATAGTATCTTCAGCCGCTGCCCGGGTGTGGATGATCAGGGGCTTGCGGCATATGCGCGATGCACGGATATGTTGCCTGAAACGCTCACGCTGCCATTCCAGATCACCTTTCAAGCGAAAATAGTCAAGCCCGGTTTCACCGATGGCAATAATTTTATCGTGATCCGCCAGCTTGACCAATTGCTCGGCGCTTGGTTCTTCTGTTTCTTCATAATCTGGATGCACACCTACGGAAGCATAGATGTGCGGGTATTGCTCTGCCAGTGCCAGCACTTGCGGAAAATCAGGTAAATCAACCGAGACACACAACGCGTGCGTGACCCCATTTTCTTGCATCTTGCCTAAAATCTCAGGCAAACGCTCAGCCAGTTCGGGGAAATTGATATGACAATGAGAATCAACGTACATGCTTGCTACTCTTAAGGAAATATGGCGCAAAGGCCGACAGCAAACACCTGAGGCAAATCGCCTCAGGCCGCTGAGATCAATTGTAATACGGCTTGCGCCGAGACGTTGGCAGTGTCACGCAAGAGGGAATGGTGCATATCGACGAAGCGCTGCTTCAGACGCTCCTGCAAAGCGCTGTCGCTTAACTGCTGCCACAATGCATCGGCCATAGCATCTGGTCTGGCAGCTGATTGCAAAAACTCTGGCACCAGAAATTCACGCGCCAGGATATTTGGCAAGCCTATCCATGGTTGGTAACCCATGTGCCGCAAAATCTGCCATGAGGCTTCCATCATCTTGTAGGCAATCACCATGGGCTTTTTGAACAGCGCCACTTCCAGCGATGCCGTGCCCGATGCAACCAGTACAGCATCTGCTGCAGCAATGGCAGTATGCGAGCGACCATCAATCAGCAAGATTGGCACATTATCCAGTTTGGCATCAACTACCAGCTTGATGTAATAACTGCGCTGTTTTTCACCTGCCATCGGCACGACGATTTGCAAATGTGGGTCGCGCTGACAGAGTATTTTTGCTGTCTGGATAAAGGCTTCAGTATTGTATTTGATCTCAGACATGCGGCTGCCCGGCAAGATCGTGACCACTCTGGCGTTTTTGTCCAGGCCCAGTTCATCCCTGGCGGCAGCCATGTCAGTTTCCATGGGAATGACTTGTGCAAGTGGGTGGCCTACGTAAGTCACTGGTATGCCAGCTTTGCGGTAAATCTCTTCTTCAAACGGAAACACCACCAGCATATAGGAAACTGCTTCGGCTATTTTTTTGATGCGGCCACCACGCCAGGCCCAGATTGATGGACTGATGTAGTGCATGGTGGGAATACCTGCGCGCTTTAACTGGATTTCCAGATCCAGATTAAAGTCGGGTGCATCAACACCAATGAAGATATCCGGTTTTTCCAGCAATAACTGTTCACGTAATTGCTTGCGTATGCCACTGATTTCACGGTAATGCGCCAGCACTTCAAACAGGCCACGTACAGACAGTTTTTCCATGGACCAGTCGTTGATGAAGCCATGCTCCGCCATGCGCGGGCCACCTATGCCATGCATATGAGCATCAGGCAAAGCCGGGCGCAAACCTGACAAGAGACGGTTGGCCAGCATGTCACCAGAGGTTTCTCCGGCGACCATGGCTATAATTGGTCGATTCGTCACAATATAATTAGCGGACTATGCCACGGGTAGCAGCATCCAGGAAATGACGCATGGACTGTACGTGAAGAGCCACATCGGTTTCTAATTCAGCAATCTGTTCATCAATGGCTGCTTTAGCTTCTTCCAAGGTCAAGCCGGACTTGTAGATCAGCTTGTAAGTCTGGCGTATGGCCGAAATCTGCTCACGGCTGAAACCGCGGCGCTTCAAGCCTTCGACATTGATACCATGGGCCGCTGCCGGATTGCCATTCAACATGACGAATGGCGGTACGTCCTGCAATAAGGACGTGCCCATGCCACACATCGCATGTGCACCTATCTTGCAGAACTGGTGCACATTGGTAAAACCACCCAAAATAACCCAGTCACCGACATGCACATGGCCAGCCAAAGCAGCATTATTGGCGAATATGACATTATTGCCAACCTGGCAGTCATGTGCCAGATGTACATAAGCCATGATCCAATTATCGTTACCCAGGCGTGTTACGCCATTATCCTGAACTGTGCCCAGATTAAAGGTACAAAATTCGCGGATGACGTTATTGTCACCAATTTCCAGACGGGTAGGTTCGCCCGCGTACTTCTTGTCCTGTGGTGCTGCACCTATAGAGGAAAACTGGTAGAAGGTATTATTCCGGCCTATCGTCGTATGCCCTTCTATGACTACGTGCGGACCTATCTTGGTACCTTCGGCTATCCTCACATGGGGACCGATGATTGAATAAGCACCAACTTCAACGGTACTATCCAGTTGGGCCTTGGGGTCGATCAGTGCGCTTGGGTGGATATGCATTTTGCTCTCCTAGGCTTCATCTTTCGTGCGCATGGTGCACATCAATTCGCCTTCTACCGCCAATTGGCCATCTACTGTGGCTTTGGCCTTGTATTTCCAGATGCCACGTGCAACCTTGATGATTTCTACTTCCATCTTCAACTGGTCACCAGGCTCAACCGGGCGCTTGAAACGTGCGCCATCAATGCCAAGGAAATACACAATAGTATTTTCATCTGGCTTTTTACCCATGGTTAAAAATGAGAGTATGGCAGCAGTTTGTGCCAATGCCTCTATCATCAATACACCTGGCATGACGGGTTTATTGGGGAAATGGCCGTTGAAAAACTCTTCATTCGCCGTAACATTCTTGATCGCGGTAATGGTCTTGCCATCTTCCCAGTTCAGTACACGATCGACCAGCAACATTGGGTAGCGATGCGGCAAATATTCTTTGATTTGATTGATGTCCAGGCTATTCATGATCTTTTTCAGTCAGTGTTTTCATTGTTTTTTCGAGGTAACGCATTTTTTCACGCATGCCCGATAAATTGCGTACGATGGCAGCCGTTTTTTCCCAGTCAGCATTTTTTGCCAAAGGGTAGAAGCCCGTATATTGGCCCGCTTCCAGAATGGAGCGTGACACCATACTGGCAGAAGAAATGTGGACATTATCCACGATGGTCAGATGCCCCAAAACCATCGCTGCACCGCCAAAGGTGCAATATTTACCTATCTTGGCACTACCTGCCACACCTACGCAGCCAGCCATGGCCGTATGCGCGCCTATGTGACAGTTATGGCCTATTTGTATCTGGTTATCGAGCTTTACGCCCTCTTCTATGATGGTATCAGCCAGGGCGCCACGGTCTATACTGGTATTGGCACCGATTTCTACATCGTCACCGATCAATACCCTGCCCGTTTGCGGGATCTTTATCCATTGGCCTTTTTCATTGGCGAAGCCAAAACCATCAGCACCTATCACGGCGCCAGAATGAATGATGCAACGCTGTCCCAACACGCAATAGTCGTAAATACTGACATTGGCATGTATCAGGCTATTGTCACCGATCACCACGCCACGGCCTATCACAGCACCGGGTTTGATGACAACATGCTCACCTATCACTGCCTCGGCATCTATGCTGACATTTGCTCCTATGCTGGCAGTAGCAGCAACGACCGCATGAGGGTTGACCCAGGCAGCAGGATGCACACCGATCAATGCAGGTATTGCATTGAGAGTAGCAAAATATTGCGCAGCCCTGGCAAAATACACATAAGGCTGCGGAACAATCAGACAGATACCGGCATAGTCTTTACCGATTTGCTCAAAATCGGCCTGTGTCAGTATCAGTGCAGCCGCTTGTGTGACGGCAGCTTGTTGACGTAATTTGGGATTGGATAAAAAGGTAATATGCTGTTCACCGGCTTCACTCAGAGGAGCAATGCCAGTGACAGTGATATCAGGTGAACCAGTCAACTGACCACCGAAGCGATCGACCAATTCACCTAGCCGAATGCTTGCGGTCATAGGAATTATTTGGAGAGTGCTTTGAGAACTTTGTCAGTAATATCGATACGGGCGCTGTGATAGACAGAGTCTTGCAAGACCAGGTCAATTTTCTCAGCTTCTGCAATTTGCTTGATCACTTTTTGCGCACGTTCTACCAGGGAAGCGATTTCTTCATTCTGACGCTGATTGACATCTTCATTGTAAGAACGCTGCTTGCGCTTGAAAGTCTGGTCTAGTTCAGTGATTTCACGCTGACGAACAACACGATCCGCCTCTGACAATAAAGGCGCGTCTTTTTCATACTTTTCTGCTGTCGCCTTTAATTTTTTTGCCAGATTTTCCAGTTCTTCACCACGCTTTTGAAACTCAACTTTCAGCTTGGCTTCTGCCGCCTTGGCTGGCAAGGATTCACGCATCACCCTCTGCGAATCAAAAATCGCTATTTTCGTGTCTTGCGCCTGGGCTTGAGCAACGCTAAAAACGCAAGCCGCACAAACCATCAAGCGTTGCAACAATTTGGTCGGGGTAGTAAGTTGACTCAAAATAATCTCCGTAACACGTACTAAAACAAATATAGCCTGCTTAAGCAATTAGAAGCCCGTTCCCATCTGGAACTGGAATGTTTGCTTTTTGTCCTCTGGTTTTGCATTCAAAGCCTTACCAAAGCTCAATTTCAAAGGACCGACAGGCGATATCCAGCTTATACCTATACCTGCAGAAAAACGTAAGTCTTTTGGCCTGACTTTTTGCCCCTCATCAAAGACATTACCACCATCCACAAAAGTGAACCAGCGCAAGGACTTATCAGCACCAGGGAAAGGAATTTGTAATTCTACATTAGCCAGCACCCTGGTTGAACCACCCAGTGCATCACCATTTGGATCTCTGGTGCCCAAAGAGGATGGTTCATAGCCACGTACAGAACCTATACCACCTGCATAGAAGTTTTTGAACAAAGGATAAGCCTTGCCACCCAATCCATGACCATAGTCAAATTCGCCATTCAATGCCAGAACAATGGAACGATAAACTGGCTGGAACAATTGCGCATTATAAATCGCACGGTAGTATTTAAAACTACCAAAAGCAGCAAGCTCAAGATTGGCGCGTTGGTAGCGACCTATGGTAGGTGTCAAGACACTATCCCTGCTATCTCTTTGCCAGGCAGCTGTCAAAGGATAAGAATTCGTGACTGCCTCGCCGATACCATAAAACGGATCAGTGATATCTTTGCTGCCATTGCCATAGTCAGCAACGTATTTCAAATAGCGCGGCGGACTCAAATAATAGGTTTCTACCTTGGTACGTTCAAAGCCCAGACCAAAGAAAACGGTATCAACCTCAGAGAATGGCACGCCAAACCGCAATGCACCGCCTGTGGTTTGAATTTTGTAATCACCAGCACTACCTATGATAGGACGTGTTGTGCGTAAAAACATCTCTATATTTCTGCTAACACCATCGTCAGTGAAATAAGGATCAGTGTGGGCAACCGCAATAGTACGATTTTGGCGGCTGGTATTGATGTCCAGGCCTATCGTATCACCACTACCAAAAGCATTGGCTTGCTGGATAGAACCCGTCAAGGTCAGTTTTTCTGCGCTTGAGTAACCCGCACCAAACAGTAAGTTACCGGTAGGTTTTTCAGTTACAGTCAGGTTCACATCCACCTGATCCACACTGGTTGGCACTTCTGGTGTTTCTATCGTGACATCTTTAAAGTAACCCAGGCGCTCTACACGGTCACGTGAAGTCTTGATTTTTTCACCGTCATACCAGGAACTCTCAAATTGACGGAATTCACGGCGAATGACTTCATCACGCGTACGTGTATTACCCGCCAGATTGATGCGGCGTACATACACGCGCTTACCAGGGTCAACAAAGATGGTGAACGCAACTTCTTTCTTCTCTTTGTTCAGGATAGGGTTGGCATTCACGTTAGCAAAGGCATAACCAAAGTTACCCATGCGCTCAGAAATTCGCTTGGTACTTTCGGTCAGGCGGGCAGCATTGTAAATATTGCCGCTCTTCAACAGTAAAAGGGAAGCCAGTTCTTCTTCACGTCCCAAAGTATCGCCTTCGAGTTTGATGTCGGAAACCGTGTATTTATCACCCTCTTCCAGATTGATGGTAATGTAGATATCTTTTTTATCCGGGGTAATGGAAATCTGCGTGGACAGGATTTGCATTTCCAGATAGCCACGGTTCTGATAAAAAGAACGCAGAGTTTCTATATCGCCCGACAGCTTTTGCTTGGAATACTGATCTGCCTTGGTATACCAGGTAAACCAGCCTGGTGTCGTCAAGGTCAGCAAATCGCGGATTTCACCGTCAGAAAACGCTTTATTGCCAATAATATTGATTTGCGCGATTTTAGCAATTTCGCCTTCTTCAACCGCAAAAGTGACATTCACACGATTACGCTCTATAGGCGTGATCGTGGTCGTGATTTGCATGCCATACAAGCCCTTGGACAGGTATTGACGTTTCAATTCCTGTTCGGCGCGATCTACGGTCGCTTTATCAAAAATGCGTGATTCACCAACGCCTATGTCTTTCAAAGCCTTGACCAGCGCATCTTTTTCAAATTCCTTGGTGCCGGTAAACTCCACGCCGGCAATGGTCGGACGCTCTTCCAGCAAAACCACCAGGATGCCATCTTGCACTTCTATCTGAACATCCTTGAAAAAACCCGTCGCATACAGGGATTTGATCGCAGTTGTACTTTTTGCGTCATCAAATTGCTCGCCAACCTTGACAGGCAAATAGCTAAATACAGTACCGGCCTCCGTCCGTTGCAAGCCTTCTACACGTATATCCTTGACTGTGAAGGGCTCAATCGCGAGTGCATTTCCGGTGCAAAGTGCTAATGCAGCCAAAGATAATGCATGACGACGAAAATGGGCTAAAGTGAACTGCTCGATATGTAATTTCATTGGGTATAAATTTCTTTCAATACTCTCAATATTGCTATCTGAAATGAGTTTCTGTCATCAAGCCGACTATTATGACATTAGTCGGGCAATGTCATTAAAAAAAGCTATTGCCATCATCATCAATAGCAAAAAAACTCCGGCACGCTGCCCCATTTCGACGTAACGGTCTTGCAAAGGTTTCCCGGTTAAAACTTCCAGCGAATAATACAACAAATGCCCCCCATCCAAAACCGGTATGGGTAGCAAATTCATCACTCCCAGGCTAATACTTATCACTGCAATGAAGCCCAAGTAGGTAATCATGCTGGTCCTGGATGTCTGCCCTGCATAATCAGCGATCGTCAAAGGTCCAGTAATATTCTTCAGTGAAACACTTCCCGTCAGCATTTTGCCTATCATTTTCAGACTGAAGATACTGGTATCCCAGGTTTTCTCTACCGATTTGACGAATGCCTCTACAGGATTTGCCTGAAGTACTGTCATTTCCGGTGCCATAGCTTGCAATTCCACCTTCAGCATGCCTATTGTCTTGCCATTGACTTCCTTGCTTGCGGGAATTACTTCTACTTCAAGCTTCTCCTGCTTTCTTTGCACCAATAGCTTCAACGGCTTACCAGGATTGGCGTTGACGACTTGTATGAAATCTATGACATCCAGCAAAGGTTTATGCCCTACTTCAAGGATGCGGTCACCAGCTTGCAAACCAGCGCGCGAGGCCGGGCTTTCAGGCAAGAAGCCTTTTAAAACTACTTCAGTGCTACGAGCAAGATTCAGGCCCAGGTAATTGAGAATGTCATTCTCTGTATCTTTAGGGTTAAATTGCTGCAAGGGCACTTCGATGGAAACTGGTTTCCCGTTATCACGTCCAATTTCGTCAAAGTGCTGCACTTCCAGCACAGGATTACTATTGGCCATACCCGCTTGCAGCATTTTCCAGCGGAATTCTGTCCAGCCTTGTACCTGTTGACCATTGACACTGGTAACCAAATCACCGTAACGCAAGCCCGCCTGATAGGCGATGGAAGCGCCAGGAACAACCCGCACTTTTGCGGCAGGCTCAGGCACGCCATGCACAAATAACACTGTATAAAGAAAGATAGCCAACAAAAAATTAGCAATGGGGCCTGCAGCGACGATAGCAATGCGCTTCCAGACTGATTGCTGGCAGAATTCTCGCGACAACTCATTTGGGGCAATATTTTCTGCGCCCATCTCACGGGCATCCAGCATTTTGACGTAGCCACCCAGTGGCAACATGGAGATGGCCCATTCAGTCTGGTCTTTGCCCAGACGTTTTGAGTAAATGACTTTCCCCATGCCGAGAGAAAAACGCAAAACCTTGACACCGCACCAGCGTGCAACAATATAGTGCCCAAATTCATGAATAGTGACCAGGATACCCAGAGTCACCAGAAAAGCCAGGGCATTTTGTAGCCAGATCATGCAGCAACCATCGCATCAGCGACACGACGCGCTTCAGCATCGCAAGCCAGGATACTTTCCAGATCGGGCGCATGGCTGGAAGGCACTTTCTCCAAGGTACTTTCTATGATCTGGTTGATCATGCGGAAACCAATTCTCTTGTCCAAAAACGCTTGGACAGCAATTTCATTACTTGCGTTCAATATGGTTGCAGCAGATTTCCCTTCTTTCAGGGCATCATAGGCTAATTGCAGACAAGGGAAGCGCTGGAAATCCGGTTTGATGAAATTCAAACTGGCTACTTTCAACAAATCCAGTGGCTCGACACCGGAGGCTATGCGTTCAGGATAAGCCATGCCATAGGCAATCGGTATGCGCATATCGGGATTACCCATTTGCGCCAACACAGTGCCATCGGTATAAGAAACCATGGAATGAATCACACTCTGTGGATGAATAATGACTTCTATCTGTTCTGCCGGTGTAGCAAACAACCAGTGTGCCTCTATGACTTCAAGGCCCTTGTTCATCATGGTCGCTGAATCGACAGAGATTTTGCGCCCCATGACCCAATTGGGATGGGCTACTGCCTGCTCAGGAGTGACATCGTCGAGTGTGCTCACATCACGATGCAAAAAAGGTCCACCGGACGCTGTCAGCAAGATCTTATGTATGCCATGCGCGCCAGGGTGGCGATTATAGTCGCCAGGTAAGCATTGAAAAATAGCATTATGTTCACTATCAATAGGCAGCAAAGCCGCACCACTGTCCCTGATAGCATCAATAAAAAGCTGACCAGACATAACCAGTGCTTCTTTATTTGCCAGCAAGACTTTCTTGCCTGCTTTAGCGGCCGCCAGGGAAGCTGGCAAGCCGGCAGCACCAACGATGGCGGCCATCACGCTATCACATTCACTGGCGCTGGCAACAACACACAAAGCCTCAGGACCAAACTGTATCTGGATTTGAGGTAAATGTTTTTCTTTTAATAACATAGCCAGCTCGTCTGCTGCTTGCGCTGTGCCAACAACAGCGATCTGCGGCAAGAACTGTGCGCACTGCTCAGCCAGTTTTTTGACCTGCGTATGCGCAGTAAGCGCAAAAACACCATAACGTTCAGGGTGGCGCGCCACTACATCCAAAGTGGAAACACCTATGGAGCCCGTAGACCCCAATATGCAAAGCTGCTGTTTTTTTTGCATGTGATTTATCGCCACAAGTCCACTAATGCAGCCAATGGCAGGACTGGGATCAGCGCATCTATCCTGTCCAGGACACCACCATGTCCAGGCAAGAGATTGCTACTATCTTTCATGCCAACACGACGCTTCAGGGATGATTCAAACAAGTCCCCCACTACACTGGCAGCAGTGATCAAAGTCATGGCAGCAACAAAGATAAGCCAGCCTTTTCTGGCCAGTAATTGCGCAGTAAACGTATTTTGCAAAGCAGGAACAAAACTGGTCGCTGTAGCCAGTATCAATACAAAAATCCAGCCACCAATGGCTCCCTCCCAGGATTTCCCAGGGGAGATGGTAGGTGCGAGCTTGTGTTTGCCAAAGGCTTTGCCAGAGAAATAAGCAGCAATGTCAGCAATCCAGACGATCGCCATGACAGAGAACAAATACATGGGGGATTGCTGAAAGAAAACAGCAATCGCCACAAAGCAGGCAAAGATACTGATGCCATACAAGGTACTCAGTATGCCGCTGGAGAAATTATGCGCTTGCGGCAAGCCCCGGGCCAAAGTCGGGACCAGTCTGAGTGCCCAGAAGGCGGTGCTCAGCGCAAATAGCAACTGATAGGAAAAATCCTTTAAATGGAACAAGCAATATGCCAGCAAGCCTGTCCAAAGTGTTGCCATGATAATGGTGCCAGGCTTTTTGAACAGGCGCTGGCACTCCCACATGGCTGCCGCAAAAAATGCGAGCGCCAGTGCAGTAAAGGCATAAAAGTTCGCCGAATACAGTACTGGCAGCAAGATCGCCAATAGAACCAGGGCAGTCAATACACGGGTTTTCAGCATTACTTGCTTTCTTGTGTGGAAGTTTGTTCGGTCACCTGAGCACTGGTCCTGCCAAAACGACGCTCACGGTTTTGATAAGATAGTATGGAGACATCCAGTGCCGCCGCATCAAAATCTGGCCAAAAGGTATCCGTAAAATAGAATTCGCTATACGCAAGTTGCCACAGCAGGAAATTCGAAATGCGAGTTTCCCCACCGGTACGGATAAACAGATCTGGCTCAGGCGCATAAGCCATGGACAGATAAGCAGCAAGCTGATCTTCTGTCACTTCTTGCTCCGCCTGTCCCTTGGCAATGCGATCTTTTTGCAAGCGGTTCATGGCCTGAATAATGTCCCAACGGCCACCGTAATTGGCGCAAATAGTTACCGTCAGCCCCTGATTATTTGCTGTTTTTTCTTCAGCAGCAATAATCATGTTTTGCAACTGCACATCAAAGCGAGTGAGATCACCCACCACTTTCAAGCGTATATTATTGGCATGCATCTTTGCCACTTCTTTTTCAAGAGCCGTGACAAACAAGCGCATCAATAAGGATACTTCTTCAGCGGGACGACGCCAGTTTTCTGAACTGAAGGCAAACAAAGTCAGGTAAGAAACACCGCGCTTGGCACAGGCCTCAACCATACCTCTGACCGCCTCCACGCCTTTGACATGTCCTGCGACACGCGGCAAGAAACGCTTGGTTGCCCAGCGTCCGTTGCCGTCCATGATAATTGCTATATGTTTAGGAATTGCGCCAACTGCCGGAATTTCCTTGGTGGAACTTGTATGGGTCATGTAAATCCAGAATGTGTTGATACGCGGGCGACGACTTAAACTGTCAACACTTCTTTTTCTTTGTCAGCCAGCAGCTTGTCTACTTCAGCAACAAACTTGTCTGTCAATTTCTGGATATCGTCTTGTGCACGACGCTCATCATCTTCTGAGCATTCTTTTTCTTTCAGCAACTTCTTCAGGGATTCATTGGAATCACGGCGGATATTGCGAATGGCAATCTTGGCGCTCTCGCCTTCGGTCTTGACCAGCTTGACCATTTCCTTGCGACGCTCTTCAGTCAATGGTGGTGTAGGTACGCGTATCAGCTCACCTTGCGAGGATGGGTTCAAACCCAGATCGGCATCGCGAATTGCTTTTTCAATTGCACTCAGCATCTTCTTTTCCCAAGGCTGCACACCTATGGTGCGGGCATCGATCAAAGTGACATTGGCAACTTGAGTAATATGGGTAGGGGTGCCGTAATAATCAACCTGGACATGGTCCAGAATGCCGGTGTGGGCACGGCCAGTACGGACTTTAGATAAATCAGCCTTTAAAGTCTCGATAGACTTTTGCATACGCTGGTCAGAACTTTTTTTAATCTCTGCTACGCTCATAGCGTTCTCCTGTACATCTGGACAAGAGCGACGGGCCTGGCCGTGCTCCTTGCCGAATTAATATGAAACAATCCGAAGTGCAGGATTATACGTGCACTAAGGTGCCTTCGTCTCCCCCCAGAATGACATTCTTCAATGCACCCGGCTTAATAATGGAAAATACCTTGATAGGCAGTTTCTGGTCACGGCAAAGAGCGAAAGCAGTTGCATCCATGACTTGCAGGTGACGCGCAATAGCTTCATCAAATGAAATCGTCGTATAACGCGTTGCCGTAGGATCTTTTTTAGGATCTGCTGTATATACACCATCAACCTTGGTTGCCTTCAAGACGATTTCAGCGCCAATTTCCGAACCGCGCAGAGCTGCTGCAGTGTCGGTAGTAAAGAAAGGATTGCCAGTACCTGCAGCAAACACGATAACCTTGCCTTCTTCCAGGTATTGCAAGGCCTTAGGGCGGACATAAGGCTCGACAACCTGATCAATCGCGATAGCAGACATGACACGTGATGTCAGACCGACCTGGCGCATGGCGTCTGACAATGCCAGGGCATTCATGACTGTCGCCAGCATACCCATGTAATCAGCAGTTGCCCTGTCCATGCCCTGCGCACCAGGTGCCACACCACGGAAAATATTGCCACCGCCGATAACGATGGCTAACTCCACACCCATTCTTGATACTTCGGCCACATCGGCCACCATGCGCTCTATCGTCGCACGGTTAATGCCAAACGGATCATCACCCATCAGGGCTTCGCCAGAGAGCTTCAAGAGCACACGCTTGTAAGCAGGTTTTGTCATGATAGGACTCCTTCTGGTAGTTTAAATAGTTTAAAAGAAATGCATACTGGATGAAACAGCCTTGATAAGACTCTTCAATAACCATTTGATTTGCAGACTAGCCCAGTCAGGCAATACACAAAGCAAATGGAGCACCACTCACTTATCACACACTCATATTTACACCTGAAAACATTAATGTGATACTCAGACACAAATACTTACAATCCTTGGGTTTAAAAAAACGGGCCTTTCGGCCCGTTTTTTTATTTCGCCAATTACGCTTGCTTTGCTGCAGCCACTTGCGCGGCCACTTCCGCGGCGAAGTCATCTTGCTTCTTCTCAATACCTTCACCAACTACGAACATAGTGAAAGCTTTGACAGTTGTATTAACAGATTTCAACATCTGCTCAACTGTTTGCTTGTCATTCTTAACGAATGTTTGATTCAGCAAAGAAACTTCCTTCAGGAATTTCTGCACGGAACCTTCAACCATTTTTTCAGCGATATCTGCTGGCTTGCCAGATTCTGCCGCTTTCAGAGCTGCTACTGAGCGCTCTTTTTCGATCAATTCAGCAGGCACCTGGTCAGAAGACAGGGATACTGGTTTCATTGCAGCGATGTGCATCGCTACGTCTTTACCAACTTGTTCATCTGCGCCATCAAATTCAACAACCACACCGATACGTGTACCGTGCAGGTAAGATACCAGCTTGGCAGTTGTATCAAAACGAACAAAGCGACGGAAAGACATGTTTTCGCCGATTTTACCAACCAATGCTGCGCGCACTTCTTCAACTGTCTTACCATCCAAAGGCAATGCGCCCAAAGCTGCGATGTCAGCAGGATTGTGTTCAGCGATCAGTTTTGCGCAAGTATTAGCCAGCGCCAGGAAATCATCATTCTTGGTCACAAAGTCTGTTTCGCAGTTAACTTCGATCAGGGAGCCGACGTTACCAGCGATATAGGAGGCAACAACACCTTCTGCAGTAATACGGGAAGATGCCTTGGAAGCTTTGCTACCCAGTTTTACACGCAGAATCTCTTCCGCACGGTCCATATCGCCTTCTGCTTCTGTCAGCGCTTTTTTGCATTCCATCATTGGCGCATCTGTTTTTGCGCGCAGTGCACCTACCAAAGCTGCTGTAATCGCCGCCATGTCATTCTCCTAGTTCAAGGGTGTTTAAAGAAACACCGATATCAAATTTTGTTTAAAAAAAAGGGCGAACGACTGTTGCCCCATTTTTTGTTACAAGCCGCCTAAGACAGCTTGTAACCATGTGCCAGAACAGGCAATTAAGCTTGTTCTACTTCTACAAACTCATCAGAACCTGGTTTAACAGCTTCCAAAACTTCGTTCACTGCGTTTGCACGGCCTTCCAGGATGGAGTCGGCAACACCGCGAGCATACAAAGCGATTGCTTTGGAGGAGTCATCATTACCAGGGATGATGTATGCAACACCTTCTGGGGAATGGTTAGTATCAACCACGCCGATAACCGGGATACCCAGTTTCGCTGCTTCAGTGATCGCGCCTTTGTGGTAGCCAACGTCGACTACGAAAATTGCGTCAGGAATGCCGCCCATATCCTTGATACCACCGATGGATTTTTGCAGTTTGATCATTTCGCGCTGGAACATCAGGGCTTCTTTTTTGGACAGTTTTTCAACGGAACCGTCTTCGATGGAAGCTTCCATGTCTTTCAGGCGCTTGATGGATGTTTTAACTGTTTTGAAGTTAGTCAACATACCGCCCAGCCAGCGCTGATCAACGAAAGGCATGCCAGCACGTTGTGCTTCTGCTGCGATGATGTCACGGGATTGACGCTTGGTACCAACCAGCAACACTGTGCCGCGATTGGAAGACAATTGACGGATATACTTCATCGCGTCCTGGTACATTGCCAGAGTTTTTTCCAGGTTGACGATATGAATCTTGTTGCGATGGCCGAAGATATACGGTGCCATTTTTGGATTCCAAAAACGGGTTTGGTGACCAAAGTGCACACCGGCTTCCAGCATTTCACGCATTGTTACAGACATAATAACTCCAGGGTTAGGTCTTGAATCCAGCCAGTGATCTGAGCGAATTAATAGTTACTACCATTAATTAAGCGCTGCAAGACACCCTTTTCGACCGGATTCGATTGATAAAAAATTAATTAGCCAGCATCGTATTTCTATACATCTACAAGCTAACCATCTATTCTACTATGAAAACTGCATTTCCCTCAAGTGCCGCGTTCAAGGAGTAAGTATAAGGGTCATACCAGGGCCATGCGGCACTGCCTTTCATAGACTATAATTCCGGTTCTGCAACACTTTCGCAATTTTACTCAGATCAAGGCTCAGCCGATAAACGAATCTGACCCCGCCAGGCAAAAATGCCGGGGCAAAGTCAGTATTGCATTATGCAAGCCTTGGCAAACGACAAGAAACGTATGGAAGCTATCACTATAAAGACGCCGGAAGATATCGCCGGCATGCGCATCGCTGGCAAACTGGCTTCGGAAGTCCTTGATTACATCACGCCATTTGTCAAAGTTGGCGTCAGCACAGGCGAACTTGATCGCTTGTGTCATGAATTCATGGTCAACGTGCAAGGCACCATCCCTGCCCCCTTGAATTATTGCCCTCCAGGCTACACACCTTATCCGAAAGCCATTTGCACATCGGTCAATGACGTCATTTGCCACGGCATACCAGGTGATAAGGTTTTGAAAGATGGCGACTCTGTTAATTTGGATATTACTGTTATTAAAAATGGTTACCATGGTGATACCAGCCGCATGTTCCTGCTAGGCGAACCATCCATATTATCCAAACGCCTGAATGCCATTACTTATGAATGCATGTGGCTGGGCATAGATAAAATCAAGCCGGGCGCGCATCTGGGTGACATCGGCCATGTCATACAACAGCATGCGGAAAGAGCTGGCTATAGCATAGTGCGTGAATTTTGCGGTCACGGCATAGGCAAGATTTTCCATGAGGCGCCACAAGTCATGCATTACGGCAAACCAGGCACCATGGAAAAATTATTGCCAGGCATGATTTTTACCGTGGAACCTATGGTTAACGCTGGACGCCGTGAAATCAAGGAAATGCCGGATGGCTGGACCATCAAAACCAAGGACCGCAGCTTGTCTGCCCAGTGGGAACACACCGTCCTGGTCACCGAAACCGGCTATGAAGTGCTGACATTGTCTGCAGGCTACCCGCCTATCCCGGACTTCATCAAACTCGCTTAAGATCCTGGCCACATGCAGACACCGGCACTCTCTTTCAAGGAAGAACTGAAATCAGCGCAACTGATCGTCATTAATGCCTTCAAGGCCCATCATAAGGCAGAGCATTTACTGCATGATTTGTGCCGTAATGTCGATCAGCAACTCAGCAAGATTTGGCGTCATTTTGACTTTCCGAAAGAAGCTGCCCTGGTAGCAGTCGGCGGTTATGGCCGTGGCGAGTTATTTCCTTATTCCGATGTCGATGTGCTGATATTATTACAGCAAAGACCCGATGCTGCCCTGCGAGACAAGCTGGAAAAATTGGTGCAGTTATTTTGGGACATAGGCCTCGATATCGGCCATAGCATACGCACAATAGAAGAATGCCTGCAAGAATCTGCCGCTGATATAACCGTGCAAACCAGCTTGCTGGAGGCGCGTCTTGTCACAGGCAGTCGCAAGCTATTCAAAGACATGCAGCAGCAATATGCGGAAGCCATGAATCCGCAAAATTTCTTCCAGGAAAAACTACTGGAACTGCAGCAACGCCATGTCAAATATGAAGACACCCCCTACAGTCTGGAACCCAATTGCAAGGAAAGCCCGGGCGGGCTCAGGGATCTGCAAGTCATACTCTGGGTTGCCAAGGCAGCAAATCTGGGCAATTCCTGGCGTGAACTGGCCGAGCGCGGCTTGATTACGGATGTTGAGGCACGTCAGCTAAAGCGCAATGAGCGCGCATTTAAAGATATACGCATACGTCTGCATATTCACGCGGGCCGCCGTGAGGATCGCCTGATTTTCGACGTGCAGACACCAATAGCGGAAACCTTTGGCTTCAAAACCACAGAGTCCAGGCGCGCCAGCGAATACCTGATGCAACGCTATTACTGGGCAGCCAAAGCGGTGACACAGCTCAACACCGTGCTACTGCAAAACATCGAAGCCGTACTATTCCCCCAGCCATCAGTACCACGCCCCATCAATGAGCATTTCAATGAGGTCAATGGTTTCATCGATATTGCCAGGGATGATACTTTTGAAGCCAATCCATCGACTATCCTTGGTGTATTTTTGGCCCTGGCCAAGCATGGCGAGCTGAAAGGGATGACAGCCAGGACGCTGCGCGCACTCTGGCATGCTCGCCTGCTGATTGATGTTGAATTCCGGCATGATATATTCAATCGCTCATTGTTCCTGCAAATTCTGCAATCACCACAAGGGATTACTCATGCCTTGCGACGCATGAATCAAATGAGCATACTGGGCCGCTATTTGCCGAATTTCCGCCGCATCATAGGCCAGATGCAACATGATCTGTTTCATGCATACACGGTAGACCAGCACATCCTTATGGTAGTGCGCAATTTGCGCCGCTTTACCATGCCTGAGCATGCGCATGAATATCCATTCTGCAGCCAGTTAATGGCAAATTTTAATCAACCCTGGGTTTTGTATATCGCGGCTTTATTCCACGATATCGCCAAGGGTCGCGGTGGAGATCATTCACTGCTGGGTATGGCGGACGCCAAAAAATTCTGCTACGACCATGGTCTTAGCAAAGCCAATACCGAGCTGATTATCTTCCTGGTGGAAAAGCATCTGACCATGTCACATGTGGCGCAAAAACAGGACTTGTCCGATCCTGACGTTGTGCAGAATTTTGCCAATCTGGTCAAGGATGAACGTCATCTGACCGCGCTGTATTTACTGACTGTATCAGATATCCGCGGCACCAGCCCCAAGGTCTGGAATGCCTGGAAAGGCAAGCTACTGGAAGACTTGTACCGCATGACCTTGCGCGTGCTGGGTGGCGAAACACCAAGCAAGGACAGGGAGTTAAAGAATCGTCAGGAAGAAGCACTAAAAGCCTTGCGACTGTATGGCCTGGCACCTGATGCGCATGAAAAATTCTGGCAGCAACTGGATGTCGCTTATTTCCTGCGTCATGACGCATCCGATATCGCCTGGCAAACACGCGCTCTGCATGACCGCATAGACAGCCAGACGCCTGTGGTGAAATGCCGCCTCTCACCGATAGGTGAAGGCTTGCAGATTACTGTCTATGTCAAAGACCAGCCTGACTTATTTGCCCGCATCTGTAATTATTTTGACGGCAAGAATTTTGGTATTCTGGATGCAAAAATTCACACCAGTAAAAAAGGCTATGCTCTTGATACTTTCCTGGTCATAGAACCAGCTTTTGCGAATAATTATCGTGACATCATTAATTTGATAGAGCACGAATTGACAGAAATCCTGACGCGCCAGACGCCACTTTCTCCACCTAATCGTGGGCGTTTATCGCGCATGTCACGCACCTTCCCTATTGTGCCCACCGTGGATTTGCGGCCAGATGACCGTGGTCAGTATTATTTATTATCCATCTCTGCCAATGACAGAAATGGCTTGTTATATGCGGTAGCGAACATCCTGACCAAGTATAAAATCAATTTGCATACAGCAAAGATCATGACCCTGGGCGAAAGAGTGGAAGACGTTTTCATCGTCGATGGCCAGGCCCTGCAAGGTGCCCGCAGCCAGATACAGTTTGAAACTGACTTGCTGGACGCATTAAGAATTTAAACACTGACAACGTCATACCACGACCTAATAATCAACACCCTCACCTGATCTGTAAGCAAGCACAGGCGAGATTACCATTTAAAAGCATCATGACTGAACTTGTAAGACTCTCCAAACGCATGTCCGAACTTGGCCTTTGCTCCCGCCGCGAGGCTGACGAATGGATAGCGCGCGGCTGGGTCCGGGTAGATGGCAAAGTCATCTCTGAACTTGGCAGCAAGGTATTGCCTCATCAAAAAGTGACCGTGGAGAGACAGGCCGCAGCCGAGCAATCCAAGCGCGTCACTGTCCTTATCAACAAACCCGTCGGCTTCGTCAGCGGCCAGGCTGAAGATGGCTACACGCCAGCAATCGCCCTGATCAAACCAGAAAACCGCTGGGCCGAAGATGAAGTAGATACCCAGTTCCACCCTACCCAATTACGCAGCCTGGTACCTGCTGGCCGTCTGGATATCGATTCAGTCGGCTTGCTGGTATTGACCCAGGATGGCCGTATCGCCAAGCATTTGATAGGTGAAACCACGGTCGTGGAAAAGGAATATCTGGTACGGGTGGAATATAGCAAACTAGGACGCTTACCAGATGCAGATCTGCGCCGACTGAATCATGGCTTGTCACTGGATGGAAAAAAACTATTGCCTGCAAAAGTCACCTGGCAAAATGAAGATCAATTGAATTTCATCCTACGTGAAGGCAAAAAGCGCCAAATCAGGCGCATGTGTGAAATGGTAGGGCTAAAAGTGATAGGTTTGAAACGTGTGCGCATAGGCAAGATCAAGCTGGGTAAATTGCCAGAGGGTCAATGGCGCTACCTGCGTGAAGACGAACAGTTTTAATCTGCATCTTACAAAAGCAAAAGGGCAAGAATCAAAGCTCTTGCCCTTTTGCTTTGAAATCAATGGACTCAATCGTCGTCGTTAGGATCGAGTTCAGGGAACAAGACTTCAGTAAAACCAAATTGCGTCAGATCGCGTATGCGCATGGGGTACAAAATACCATTCAGGTGATCGCATTCATGCTGCACGACACGGGCATGAAAGCCATCCACTTCACGTGAGATGCGCGTGCCGAACTGATCATAGCCTTCGTAACGCAAGGCGCTCCAGCGTGGCACCAGGCCGCGCATGCCAGGCACGGACAAACAGCCTTCCCATGCATCATCTGTCTCTTCAGATAAAGGTGTCAATACTGGATTGATGAGTACAGTCTCTGGCACTACCGGCGCATCAGGATACCGTGGGTTGTTCTTGAAACCAAAGATCACGAGTTGCAAATTCACGCCTATTTGTGGTGCTGCCAGACCAGCACCATTAGCTGCAATCATGGTTTCAAACATGTCCTTGATAAGCTCATGTAACTCTGGCGTACCAAAGGCCGTGACTTGCTCGGCAACTCTCAATAAGCGGGCATCGCCCATTTTCAGGATAGGATGAATCATGGTGCACCAGATTTTGTATAGATGATTTAGTGTATGACTTTATTTAAAAACAAGGCCAGGTGATGCCTGGCCTTATTTCACATTACTTATTTCAAGGACTGCAGGAATTCAGTGAATTCTGCGCTGGTTTCCTTATGTTTCAAACCCAGGGCAACACTGGCTTTCAAATAACCCAGTTTGGAGCCGCAGTCATAACGTGTCGCATTTGGGCGGAAAGCATACACAGGGAAATCTTTGAGCATCGCTGCGATACCGTCAGTCAATTGAATCTCACCGCCAGACCCTTTACCCAGAGTTTCCAGGTAAGAGAAAATACGGCCAGACAGAATATAGCGACCAACTACCGCCAGCGTAGACGGGGCAACATCAGGCATAGGTTTTTCAACGATGCCCTGCACTCTCTCCAGAGTATCTGTATATGGTGTGCCGCTGACGATACCGTATTGGCGGGTGAATTCACGTGGCACATTCTGTACGGCAACGATGCTGCCACCTTCTGCCTCATACTGGCGCGCCATCTGCGCCATGACTGACGGCTGACCAACATCGGCATCCATCAAGTCATCTGCCAGCAAGACTGCAAATGGATCGTCGCCAATCACGGGGCGAGCACACAACACTGCATGCCCCAAACCAAGAGCGGCTGTCTGACGTATATAAATGCAATTGATGTTCTTGGGGATGACGTTCCTGACCAGGTCCAGCAAGGCTTCTTTGCCTGCAGCTTCCAGTTCGCTTTCCAGTTCATAGGCTTTATCAAAATGATCTTCAATCGCCCGTTTATTTCTACCGGTGATGAATACCATTTCAGTAATACCCGCCTCTACCGCTTCTTCAACCGCATATTGTATGAGTGGCTTGTCTACAATAGGCAGCATCTCTTTTGGCTGTGCCTTGGTGGCTGGCAAAAAGCGGCTACCCAAGCCTGCCACTGGAAATACGGCTTTTTTAATTTTTCTCATTTCAGCTCCCGGAACAAAGTTGAAGCAATTCTGCTTCTGTCAAAATATTGATACCCAATTCTTGCGCTTTCACCAGCTTGCTGCCTGCATCATCACCAGCAACCAGATAACTGGTTTTCTTGGAGACTGATCCAGACACTTTGCCACCCGCTTTTTCTATGACTTCAGTCGCCTGATCGCGACTCAGCGTAGGTAAAGTACCTGTCAGTACCAGCGTCTTGCCTGCCAGGACTTGCTCGCCTTTTTCCTGCACCTCAATTGCAGGCCAATGTATACCTGACGCCAGCAATTGCTCTACCAGTTCCACATTCAATGCGTCTGAAAAGAAACGCAAGATGGACTTCGCTACGACCGGGCCCACATCAGACACTTCCAGCAATTTCTCTTCAGTTGCTTTCATTAATGCATCGGTATTGCCAAAATGTGCAGCCAAATCTTTTGCTGTTGATTCACCCACATGGCGTATGCCCAGCGCATAGATGAAACGGGGCAAACTGGTCAGCTTGGAGGTTTCCAGTGCACTCAATACATTTTGCGCAGACTTTTCTGCCATGCGATCCAGCTCAACTAGCGCGCGCAGACCAAGCTTATACAAATCTGCAGCAGTTGTAACGACATTCTTGTCGACCAACTGATCAATAAGCTGCTCTCCTACACCATCTATATTCATTGCCTTACGTGATGCAAAGTGTGACAAGCCCCCCTTGCGCTGTGCCGTACATTTTATCCAGCCACCACTGCAACGGGCAATGGCTTCGTCTTCAGGTTTTTGTATTGGTGAGCCACAAATCGGGCATTCCACGGGCATGACAAACTGGCGTGAATCTGTCGGGCGTTTTTCCAAGATGCTGGCAACGACCTCGGGTATCACATCACCAGCGCGGCGTACGGACACCGTGTCGCCTATGCGTATATCCTTGCGCTGTATCTCTTCTTCATTGTGCAGGGTGGCATTGGTTACTGTGACACCGCCAACAAAAACCGGGGCCAATCTGGCAACGGGTGTGATGGCACCAGTCCTGCCCACCTGCACCTCTATATCCAGTACGGTGGTCAAAGCTTCTTGTGCCGGAAATTTGTGAGCGATTGCAAAACGTGGCGCGCGCGATACAAACCCTAGCGACTGCTGGCTGGCAAAGTCATTGACCTTATAGACCACGCCATCGATTTCATAATCCAGACTGTCACGTCTGGTTTGAATTGCTTTATAAAACTCCAGCAAGCCAGACGCACCGCTCACGATTGCATTTTCTTCACAAACAGGGATGCCCGCCTGTTTGTACCAATCAAGCAAAGCACGATGCGAGGCTGGCACGCTCATACCTTCCAGCAGCCCTATGCCATACGCAAAAAAACGCAAAGTACGATGCGCTGTAATTTTTGAATCCAGTTGACGCAGGCTGCCAGCCGCAGCATTACGCGGATTGGCAAACTCTTTGGCACCAGCATCACGCTGGCGCTGATTGAGTTTTTCAAAATCGCGTTTGAACATCAAGACTTCACCACGCACATCCAGTATCTTTGGCGGATTGTCTATCTGCAAGCGCAAGGGGATGCTGCGTATGGTGCGGATATTTTCAGTGACGTCTTCACCGGTAAAACCATCGCCACGGGTTGCAGCCTGAGTGAAAATGCCATCAACATAACGCAGATTAATGGCCAGCCCATCAAACTTCAAATCTATCGCATAGACAATTTCATTTTGCACATCCAGCCCCTCGCGGGCACGGCGGTCAAAATTGATGACATCATCATCTTCAAAGCCATTATTCAGCGACAGCATGGGCACGGCATGCTGTACCTGACCAAATTCTGGCAGTGGAGCACCACCAACCCTGTTGGTTGGTGAATCAGCGGTTTTTAATTCGGGATGAGCTTCTTCCAGGCGCTGAAGCTCTGAAAACAATCTGTCATATTCAGCATCGGGTACGCTGGGATTATCCAGCACATAATAGGAGTGTGCGTGCCTATTCAACTCTGCGCGCAGCTGTTCTGCCTGCGCGGCTAGTGTTGAAGTGTCTGCCGCCTTAGCGGCAGCATCCAAAAGATCATTCTGCATGTCTACAATAATTAGCTAAATAGTCGTTGTGCACGCAGGGAGCCTGCAGGAATCTGCGCCTCTGCCATTGCCGCATAAAATTCTTGAACCTGGCCGGATATCTCATCCAGTGCCAGCTTGGAAATAGGCTGATTACCGTCATCCACGACTGTGCCCCCCAGACGAGTCGCCAAAGAGCGTGCGCAAGCTGCCATGGCACCGAAGCCATCACGAGCAGGAGCAACGCAGGGTACGTCCAGCAACAGGGTAAGGCGGGAAGTCATGGTTTCGCTGACGCTGACATTGGTAGACAAGGTAAACAAACTACCGCCATCCCCATCAGGCATCATCAGGCGACCATCTGGTCGTTGATCGAAGCCCATTTTCTCAAGTGCTGCAAGTAAGGTATTCAATGCCCAGGGAGCGCCATTGGCCGCAATATTGACACTCAACTGCGCATCATGTTCGGCGACGAATTGATGCAGTTCACGAGCGTGTACCATGACTTTATTCATGTCTGGAATATCAGGGTGCGCACTCAGATTGTCGGCTATTGCGCGCAACTTCATGATGAACTCGGAATATTCCAGTTCATTCAAAGGGCCATTACGACTGACCATTTGCACACCGGCAAACAGGCAAGTGTAAGCACCACCAACAGCAATCACATCACGCTCGCCACTATGGCTTTGGCCGATGAAATGCACGGGCTTTTTACCTACATATTTAAGCTCGGCAATTTCTGCCAGTATTTTTTCGCCACGTATAGGCGTTTCAAACTCTAGTGGAATCACGCAATCGATTAATTCGTCTACCGGCAATTCTTTGTCCTGAACTGCTATTGGGGCTTCCATTTCAGCAGCAACGTCTGCATGCATGGGCGCGTGCACTTGTGGCACTTCCTCAATTGGCTGAACATCGCCATCCAGGCTAGGCTCATGTCTGACGATGGATTCCACAGGTGCATCTGGATTCATGAGTACATCATCATGACCGTCACCAAATGCATTTTCAACGGTTTTCTTGGCTTTGTATTCTTGCCATTTATTAAAAACCAGGACGCCGACCACCAGCGTTCCACCTATTGCTAACAAACTGATTTGTAGATCTGTCATGCTGCTTGAACCTCAGTAGCAAAATTGACGGCAGATTCCATATCTACCGCCACGATTCGTGAAACCCCCTGTTCTTGCATGGTGACACCAATCAATTGTTGTGCCATTTCCATCGCAATCTTGTTATGGGAGATAAATAAAAACTGTGTGTTTGAGGACATGCGTTTCACCATATTACAGAAACGCTCGGTATTTGAGTCGTCGAGAGGCGCATCGACCTCATCAAGCAAACAGAAAGGTGCAGGATTCAACTGAAACATCGAGAATACCAGTGCAGTCGCAGTCAGGGCTTTTTCACCGCCAGACAGCAAATGTATGGTTGCATTCTTTTTACCGGGTGGCTGCGCCATGACTTGCACGCCAGAATCCAGGATTTCATCACCTGTCATGATTAGTTTCGCCTGACCGCCGCCAAATAAAATAGGGAAAAGTTCAGCAAAATGATGGTTCACCTTGTCAAAGGTGTCTTGCAACAAGTCGCGTGTTTCAATATCAATCTTGTGGATGGCATCCTGCAAGGTCGTGATTGCTTCAGTCAAGTCGGCATGCTGGGCGTCCAGGAAAGTCTTGCGCTCGGTTGCCTGCGCCAGCTCGTCAAGAGCAGCCATATTCACGGCACCCAAGGCCGCAATCGCATTGGTCAGGCGGGTAACTTCACCCTGCAAATAAGATGGTCTAAGATCATCATGCAGCTTTTGCGCCAGAACCTCTTCATCGACTTCAAAATTGCGTAATTGCTCCGAGAACTGCTCCTGACTTAGGCGCGCAGCCTGTTCTTTCAATTGCAATTCAACGATGCGATCCCGTTGTGGTTGCAGGCTGCGTTCCACCTGCATTTTGGATTCTTCGTGATGGCGCAGTTGCTGCGTCAGTTGATCCAGTTCATGACGGGCATTTGCCAGCGCCACTTCCTGAGAACTGCGCCTGTCCAGCAAATCTTGCAGGCCGGCTTGTGCAGTCTGGTCATCCATGGATTCCAGCTCAAGCTGGCCTTGCTGCATACTGGCAAACAGTTGTGCTGATTGCTCGAGGGCTGTCGCAATACTGCGGCGTAATTCTTCCATCTTGCTGCGATGGGATTTTTCTGCAAAAGCGGCTTCTTGCGCAGCCAATTCCAGATCGCGCAAACGCTGCCTGGCTTCATTCAGTTGCTGTTCTTTTTCCAGGTAAGCGGTCTGACCTTCTTCATGGCTTTCCTGCAACTCTGCCAGATCCATATCCAGTTGCTCAAATTTTTGCTCGGACTCGGCCCTGATTTGCTGTTGCTCACCCTCTTGCGCTGCGATTTCCGCCAGGTCACTGCCTATCTGTGTGCTGCGCTGATTAAAGCGTTCCTGCACTTCAGACAGTTTCATGAATTCGATTTGCAGACTGTGGGTAGTTTGCGTCAGGCTGCCCACGCGTTGGCGCAAGTCTTGCAATTGCTGGGTGGCCTGAGTGTAGGCAGATTCTGCGCGTACAGCGCGTGTCTTGGACTCGTCGGCCAGCATGTGCTTGGCCCGGCATTGCTTGGTAATGTTTTCTATCTCTTGCTGACGGCCCAGTACACCATCCTGCTCAGAATCGGAGGCATAAAAACGTACACTGGAACGGGCAATAACATGGCCTTGCTTGGTGATAAAACAGGCGCCGGCTGGCAATTTAACCCTGTCCATGAAGGCAGAAGTAATATCTTCAGCGATATATACCTGGTGCAACCAGTCTTGCATCAAACCACGCAAACCTGCGTCATTGAGTTGCAGCAAGTCGATGAAGGGTTTGAAACTCGCCAGAGGTGTGACAGCCTCGCCGACTATGGTAGGCGCACAAACAGCCAGTTTGGCAGGTGGAGCATCACCAAAAAAGGCCTTGGCCCACTCGAGGTTTGACATTTCCAAGGCTGCAGTGCGTTCGCGCAAGATGGATTCCAGCGCGGTTTCCCAGCCAGCTTCGATATGCAATTTTTGCCAGATTTTTGGCAAACCACTCAATTCGTGTTTTTCCAGCCAAGGCTGTACTTTGCCCTGGCTTTGTACTTTTTCCTGCAATTGCTTCAGGGCCAGCAAGCGCGCTTCCAGTTGCGCATATTCAGCGCTGTCCTGGTTCACTTGCTGCTGCGCCTGTTTGCGTTCATCTTCCAGCAAAGGCAAGCGCTCTTGCGCTTCTTCCAGCTGCATGGTGAGTTCTTCCAGCACCTGTTTTTTCTCTTCCAGTTGCATGGAGAGATTGTCCAGATGCGTCGTATCCGGCAATACCAGCCCCTGCTTTTCCTGCATCAGGCGCTCACGCCTGGTTGTCAGGGTATTCAGGATATTTGAGGCATTGCGCTGATGGGCAGATTCCAGCTCTATCTGTTGCTGCATCTGCATGATCTTGGCGCGTGATTCTGTCGTCTTCAGTTGCGACTCACGCCATATTTGCTCCATCGCTGGCAGTTTGTCTTGCTGTTGCTGGCTGACTTCCAATGCCTGCTCGGCGCGCATGGCCAGCTCTTCGACATGGATTTCGCCTTCAGACAAATCATCCTGGAATTGGCGGCTCTGGTTTTGCCATTGATCGCGCTGCGCAGTCAGTGACTGCAATTGTGACTGCAAACGGCTGCGAGATTCGATGACGAACTTAATTTGTGCTTCCAGGCTGCCAATCTCGGCATTGGTCTGGTACAAATGACCTTGCGCCTGGTGCATGCGGTCGCCTACTGCATAGTGGGCCTGGCGCATTTGTTCCAGCTCCAGCTCGACATGGCGCAGCTTGGCTGTTTGCTCCTCGAGGTCGGTCTGGGTCTTTTCTATCTCGGCGAAATGCTTTTTTTGTTCATTTTCTGCTTCTTTTTTACGCAGCAGCCACAGCAGTTTTTGTTTTTCTTCCTGATCAGTCTGCAATTCGCGGAATTTATTGGCAACAACGGCTTGCGCACCCAACCTGTCCAGGTTGTTATTCAATTCGCGCAGTATGTCTTCTACACGCACCAGATTTTCATGGGTGTCATGGATGCGGTTTTCTGTCTCGCGGCGGCGCTCTTTATAACGGGAAACGCCAGCAGCTTCTTCGAGGAAAATCCTTAATTCTTCTGGACGGGCTTCGATGATGCGCGAAATCATGCCCTGGCCGATAATCGCATAGGCGCGCGGCCCCAGACCAGTACCGAGGAAAATATCCTGAATATCGCGGCGGCGCACTGGCTGCCCGTTGATGTAGTAAGTAGATGTGCCGTCACGCGTCAAGGTACGCTTGACGGCAATCTCGCCGTATTGACTCCATTGACCGGCAGCTTTGCCCATGCTGTTATCAAAAACCAGCTCGACTGATGAACGGCCAGCGGGTTTGCGATGTGTGGAACCGTTAAAGATAACGTCCTGCATGGATTCGCCGCGCAGCTCAGACGCTTTGGATTCACCCAAAACCCAGCGCACAGCATCAATAATATTGGATTTGCCGCAACCATTAGGGCCGACAACACCAACCAGTTGGCCAGGAACCTGAAAATGGGTGGGATCTACAAAAGATTTAAATCCCGACAATTTAATAGAAGTTAAGCGCACTTTATATAATTTTATTATCTTTTGCAGTCAAATCTACCGCGTATCGTATATATGCCAAGGCTTGCAATGCCAGCCATGTTCCTGTATCGCTGCATCATACCATCGTAAGAGCAAAATTTTCAGTTTTCAAACTTATGACACAATTTACATATTAATCAGTATTTCACACAAGTACAGTGGAAAGCCTTTCTCTATAGAATCCTCGGGACGCTATAATACGGATTGTAAATAAGAAGCAGCAAATTCAAGCAGACCAGATAAATAAGCTAAAAAGCCTGTTTAGCGTCGACAACAATTCGAAAAATGACATTTAATCCCTATCTCAGCAAGTTGCAGCCGTATCCGTTCGAGAAACTGAAGCGCCTGTTTGCCGATGTTGTGCCAAATCCCGAATTTCCAGCGATCAGCCTGGGCATAGGCGAACCCAAGCACCCTACTCCAGCTTTAATCAAGGATGCTATTGTCGACAATATGGCAGGTCTGGCCAGTTACCCGTCCACTGCTGGCTCGGATGCCTTGCGCAATTCCATTTCAGCATGGCTGGGACGTCGTTACAATATACCGCCGCTGGATGCCGCCAGCCAGATTTTGCCTGTCATCGGCTCACGCGAAGCGCTGTTCGCCCTGGCGCAAACCGTCATCGATACCAGTGCCTGCAAGGATGGCTTGCCGCTGGTGGTCTGTCCCAATCCTTTTTATCAAATTTACGAAGGTGCAGCATATCTGGCCGGGGCTGAGCCCTACTTTGCCAATGCTGACCCCGAACGTAATTTTGCACCCGACTACAAAAACATCCCCGAATCAGTCTGGCAGCGCGTACAACTGCTGTATATCTGTTCACCCGGCAACCCTACTGGCGCAGTACTGAATCTGAATGACTGGAAAGAGTTATTTGCCCTGTCAGACCGTTATGACTTTGTTATTGCCGCCGATGAGTGTTATTCCGAGATTTATTTCAAGGCTGAAGCACCGCTGGGCAGCTTGCAGGCTGCACGTGAACTGGGCAGGAATGATTATCAACGCCTGATCACCTTGTCCAGCCTGTCAAAACGCTCGAATGTGCCTGGCATGCGTTCAGGCTTCGTGGCTGGCGATGCTGAAATCATCAAGAAATTCCTGCTGTACCGGACTTATCATGGCAGTGCCATGAGCCCTAACATACAGGCTGCCTCAGTCGTCGCCTGGAATGACGAAGTACATGTGCAAGAAAATCGCGACAAATACATACGCAAATTTGCCCAGATCACGCCGATTTTGCAAGAAGTGCTGGACGTAAAACTGCCTGACGCCGCCTTTTACCTCTGGGCAAAAATCCCAGATGCCGTGGGTTTATCAGACACAGAGTTCGCCCGTCGCCTGTACGAGGAATATAATGTAACAGTTCTGCCCGGCAGCTACCTGGCGCGCGAGGCTCATGGCATTAACCCTGGGCAAAACCGCATACGCATGGCCTTGGTGGCCGAGCCTGAAGAATGCCTGGAAGCAGCACAGAGGATAGTCAGCTTTTGCAAGAATTTTACTCCTGCAGCAGCCTGACACGACAACCGGGCAGCAGACACAAGATTATTTCGGTTTTATTTTTTACATTTTCATTTGAAGACACTCAACATGACTCAACAATTACAGCAAATCATTGATCAAGCCTGGGAAGATCGCACAAATTTCTCACCAAAATCTGCCCCTGCAGAAATCCGCGAGGCAGTTGCCCATGTCTTGAGCGAACTTGATGCAGGTGCTCTGCGCGTTGCGCAAAAGATTGATGGTAGCTGGCAAGTCAATCAATGGATCAAAAAAGCTGTATTGCTGTCTTTCCGCCTGGAAGACAATATCACTATGCCTTCTGGCGAACACATGCAGTTCTTCGACAAGGTGCCAACCAAGTTCGCCAATTACACGGCTGAAGATTTCGTCAAAGGCGGCTTCCGCGTGGTGCCGCCTGCAGTTGCACGTCGTGGCAGCTTTATCGCAAAAAACGTGGTACTGATGCCTTCTTATGTCAACATCGGCGCTTATGTCGATGAAGGCGCGATGGTTGATACCTGGGCAACCGTCGGCTCTTGCGCGCAAATCGGCAAAAACGTGCACTTGTCTGGTGGCGTTGGCATCGGTGGCGTATTGGAACCTATGCAAGCTAACCCAACCATCATTGAAGACAATTGCTTTATCGGTGCACGTTCAGAAATCGTAGAAGGCGTGATCGTTGAAGAAAATTCCGTTATTTCCATGGGCGTCTACATCGGCCAGTCCACCAAGATTTATGACCGCGCGACAGGTGAAGTCAGCTATGGCCGCGTACCTGCAGGTTCTGTCGTTGTTTCCGGCAACTTGCCATCGGCTGATGGCAAATACAGCCTGTATTGCGCAGTGATCGTGAAACGTGTCGATGCGCAAACACGTTCCAAAACTAGCATCAATGAATTGTTGCGTGGCGCTTAAGCATTTTTTGCGCCTTTTTTTGCATTTTATTTTAATAATTAGCTCAGCTTAGGGACACATCATGGCAGCGATGGAGAGGTTATTTCAACTGATGAAGGAAAAACATGCATCTGACATGTTTTTCGCGATGAATTCGCCCATACATTTGAAAATTAATGGCAATCTGCTCCCTATCAATCAGCAGAAGATGGATCAGGCAAATATCTTGTCGCTGCTCAGCGAAGTGGTAGAGCCTGAGCATATGGAGCAACTGGAAGCCGAAAACGAACTCAATGTCGGTATCGGTGCTGCAGGCATAGGTCGCTTCCGTCTTTCGGCGTTCCGTCAGCGCGGCTCGATCTCTGCGGTCTTCCGTTATGTACCTGGTGATATTCCCAAGCTCGATACCTTGCATTTGCCACCGGTATTGTCAGAGCTGATTATGGAAAAACGTGGTTTGATCTTGCTGGTCGGTTCTACCGGCTCAGGCAAGTCAACCACGATTGCATCCATGCTGGATCACAGGAATGAAGTCAAGACTGGCCATATCCTGACACTGGAAGACCCGATAGAATTCCTGTTCCGCAGTAAAAAGTCCATCGTCAATCAGCGTGAAATCGGTAGCGATTCTGAAAGCCTGAAAACTGCGCTGAAAAACTCACTGCGCCAGGCGCCAGACTGCATCCTGATCGGTGAAATTCGCGACCTGGAAACCATGATGGCAGCGATTGCCTATGCACAATCCGGCCATCTGGTATTGGCGACCCTGCATGCGAATAATAGTTATCAGGCTTTGAACCGTATTATCAGCTTCTTCCCTATGGAAACGCGTAGTGCATTGTTGCTGGATTTGTCGTCTTCCATACGCGCGATTATCTCGCAGCGTCTGATACGCGCCAAAGATGGTGGTCGTGCACCGGCGGTCGAAATCATGCTCAATACCCGTTACGTGGCTGAGTTGATAGAACAAGGCGATATCTTCCAGATCAAGGAAGCGATTGAGAAAAGTTTGTCACCTGGTTCGCAAACATTTGAGCGCGCCCTCATGCATTTGATACGTGAAGGCTTGATCACGCAGGAAGAAGGCCTGGCCAACTCTGACTCTGCCAATAACTTGTTATGGTTGCTGAACAATGAAGCATCCACTGCGATAGCTGCAAAGCCAGAACCAGAACCAGAAACAAAAGAAGAAGCTTCTTTCACAGAATTTACCCTGAACGTATAAAGTATGACGCGATGCATTACCCTGTTTGGCATTCCAAACTGTGACACCGTAAAAAAAGCCCGTACCTGGTTGCAAGATCAGGAACTGGCTTTTGAATTCCATGATTTCAAAAAACAAGGCTTGAATCGTGCCGCCATAGAAACATGGCTGGAGCATCAAGGCCTGGATGTACTGATCAACCGCAAAGGCACTACCTGGCGCGCACTCAGTGATGTAGAAAAGGCCTCGACCACAGACACAGAACAGGCAATTGCACTCATGCTGGATAAACCATCTGTCATCAAACGCCCGGTATTGCTGATCAATAATGATGGCAAATCGCAAGTGAATGTCGGTTTTTCCGTGCCGCAGTACCAGTCCATTTTTCATAAGTAAACATGAGTAAAACACTAGCCCTGACCGAACAGCTGATCGCGCTGGATTCAGTCACACCTGAAGACAAAGGCTGTCAAAGCACTTTGATCGCCCTGCTGGAGCCTCTGGGCTTCCAGTGCGAAACCATACAATCCGGGGATGTGACCAATCTATGGGCCAGACGTGGTCAGACCCAGCCTTTGCTGGTGTTTGCTGGCCATACTGATGTAGTGCCTACCGGCCCTGTCACACAATGGCAGTCTGCCCCATTTTCACCAACTCACAGAGATGGCAAGTTATATGGCCGTGGCGCGGCTGATATGAAAACTTCGATTGCCGCTTTTGTGGTAGCGACAGAAGAATTTGTCGCGGCACATCCAGATCATAAGGGCTCCATCGGTTTTCTGATTACCAGTGATGAGGAAGGTCCGGCTACCGATGGCACAGTCGTTGTTTGCAAAAAACTCAAGGCTCGTGGCGAGCAGCTTGATTATTGCATCGTTGGCGAACCAACTTCTGTCGACAAGCTGGGTGACACTATCAAGAATGGCCGTCGTGGCACCATGTCGGGAAAACTGATCGTCAAAGGTGTGCAAGGTCATATCGCCTATCCACAACTGGCAAAAAACCCTATACATCTGGCAGCCCCTGCCATGGCTGAACTGGTAGCTGAAGTCTGGGATGAAGGCAATGAGTATTACCTGCCAACCTCCTGGCAAATGTCGAATATCCATGCTGGCACGGGTGCTTCCAACGTTATCCCTGGTGAAGCGGTCATCGATTTCAATTTCCGTTTTTCCACTGCCAGCACAGCCGAAGGCTTGCAACAACGTGTGCATGCCGTACTCGACAAACATGGCCTGGAATATGAGTTGAAGTGGACGGTAGGCGGACATCCTTTCCTGACACCCAAAGGCAGCCTCAGCGATGCACTGGGTGATGCCATACGTGCTGAGACAGGTATAGAGACAGAACTCTCCACTACCGGCGGCACTTCAGATGGCCGTTTCATCGCCAAGATCTGCCCACAGGTGGTGGAATTTGGGCCGCCAAATGCCAGCATACACAAAATTGACGAACACATAGAGCTGCAATACATAGACCCGCTCAAGAACATTTATCGCCGCACTCTGGAAAACCTGCTGACCTGATCAGCTCACCACTGGCCGATATGGAAACAATATGACTACACCCGCTACTACCTTCCTGACCCTGCGCGACCTGTTGCGCTATGCCGTCACCCGCTTCAACAAAGAGAAGCTGTTCTTTGGCCATGGCAGTGCCAATGCCCTGGATGAAGCCGCTTATTTGCTGCTACATACCTTGCACCTGCCACTCGACAAAATAGAGCCATTCCTGGATGCGCATTTATTGCCGTCAGAAATAGATGCGGTATTGCACGTGATTGACAGGCGTGCAGTAGACCGTGTGCCCGCTTCCTACATTACCAATGAAGCATGGCTCGGCACTTATAACTTCTATGTGGATGAACGCGTCATCGTGCCGCGCTCTTTTATTGCTGAATTAATCCCTGAACATTTTTCACCATGGGTGACAGATCCGGACAGCATCACCAACATCCTTGAACTGTGCACCGGTTCTGGCTGCCTGCCTATCATGCTGGCAGATATGTTCTCTGAAGCGCATGTGGATGCCGTCGATATTTCCAAAGATGCACTGGAAGTGGCAAAACGTAATGTGGCAACCTACGAATTGCAGGACCGCATTACCCTGATCGAGTCTGACTTGTACAGCAATGTGCCGAACAAGAAATATGACCTGATCATCACCAACCCACCGTATGTGAATTCTGGTTCCATGGCCAAACTGCCCAAGGAATACACACACGAACCGCAAATTGCCCTGGCTGGTGGTGATGACGGTATGGACCTGGTGCGCAAAATAGTTGCAGGTGCCGCACAACGCCTGACCGAAGACGGTTTGCTGATGGTGGAAATTGGCAATGAACGTGCCTTTGCCGAAGCTGCCTTCCCAGAACTGAACCTGACCTGGTTGAGCACCAGTGCCGGTGATGACATGGTATTTTTGGTAGAGGCTGACCAACTGAGTAATTTCACTGCATAAATCAGTATAGCGCAGTGTAATAAACATAATGAAGACGGGCAAAACCAGTTTTGCCCGTTTTTCCATTTTTTTGCATCAACAATAGCATTACCCATTAATTAAGTTTATATGATACGTCTTCAACAAGTCGTCCTGGCGCGCGGCATCAAACCATTATTTGACAGCGTCGATGTGACGCTCAATCCCGGCGACAAGATAGGCTTGATCGGCTCCAACGGCGCAGGCAAATCCAGTCTGTTTGCCATGTTGCGCGGTGAATTGCATCCTGACCAGGGCAGCATCGATTTCCCGGCCAAATGGCAGCTCGCCCACGTCGCACAGGAAACACCACCTCTGGAACGCAGCGCCATCGATTACGCGATAGATGGCGACGTCGCCTTGCGCAAGCTGGAAGCACAACTGGCTGAACTCGAAGCACAACCGGAGAGCTATGAAAACGGTATTGCCATCGGCAATATGTATGGTGCATTGGCCGATGCCGATGCCTACACCGTGCGCCCTCGTGCAGAACAATTACTGCTGGGCCTGGGCTTCAAGATCAATGAACTGGAACAATCCGTCGCCAGTTTTTCTGGTGGCTGGCGTATGCGCCTGAATCTGGCGCAGGCGCTGATGTGCAAATCCGATTTGCTGCTGCTTGATGAACCAACCAATCACTTGGATCTGGATGCCATCATCTGGCTGGAAGACTGGCTCAAGCGTTATGAAGGCACGTTGATCATTATTTCCCATGACCGCGACTTCCTTGACGGCGTGGTGAATGTCATCGTGCATATTGATGAGCGCAAGCTCAAGCGCTATGGTGGCAATTATTCCGGCTTTGAACGTCAGCGTGCAGCTCAGCTGGAACTGGCACAAGGCATGCTGGAGAAACAAAACCGCAAGCGCGCCCATCTGCAATCCTTTATTGACCGCTTCAAGGCCAAGGCATCCAAAGCCAAGCAGGCACAAAGCCGCATCAAGGCCTTGGCGCGCATGGAGGAAATGGCACCTTTGCGGGCTGCTGCTGAATTCTCTTTTGAATTCCGCGAACCATTGAGCGCCCCGAATCCCATGCTGGTGATGGAAGATGTGGATTGCGGCTACCGCGTAGAATCAGAAACTGATCACAGTTTCACCGAGAAAAAAATCGTGGGCGATGTCAAGTTCACCCTGCAAATCGGCCAGCGCATTGGTCTCCTGGGTGTGAATGGTGCGGGTAAATCCACACTCATCAAAACCATCGTTGGCGATATTGCACCATTGAACGGTGTCATGCAAACCGGCAAGGGTTTGTCCATAGGTTATTTTGCCCAGCACCAGGTAGAGATGCTGCGCCACGATGAATCACCTTTGTGGCACTTGGCCCATATTGCCCCTGATGTACGCGAGCAAGAATTACGCAACTTCCTCGGCGGCTTCAACTTCCCAGGCACGATGGTGAGCAGCCCTATCAAACCATTCTCAGGTGGAGAAAAAGCCCGCCTGGCATTGGCAATGATAGTCTGGCAGCGCCCTAACCTGCTGCTGCTGGATGAACCAACCAACCATCTGGACCTGGAAACCCGCGAAGCCCTGACCGATGCCCTGGCACAGTTTGAAGGCACTCTCGTCGTTGTTTCACATGATAGGCATTTGCTGCGCGCCACGACGGACCAGTTCATCATCGTTGCCGACGGCAAGCTGCAACCGTTCGATGGCGATCTGGACGACTACAAAGACTGGCTGTTCAAAAACAAACTGGAAAAAGCCAACCCTGCCCTACCAGAAAAAACCAAGGCACAGGAAGCGGCTTTACCACAAGCCAAGCCTGTTCCCGTTGCCAAGGTTGATGACAAGGAACAGCGAAAACGTGATGCCGACGAACGCACGCGCCTCGCCAATCTACGCAAACCGATAGAAACACGCATCAAGCGCCTCGAAGAACAGATGGCTAAATTGAACATCAAAAAGAAAGACATCGATGCGCAGTTGGAAGACGGCGATATTTATAACGATGCCAATAAGGAAAAGCTGAAGACACTGTTACTTGACCAGGCTTACGTCGTCAAGGAACTGGGGCAGATAGAAGCTGACTGGCTGGAACAGCAGGAGTTTCTGGAAGCGGTAGAATAAAGCAAAGGGGCGCATACAGCGCCCCTTGTTTTTTTTGATTCAAGAATTAAACCCAGTCACATGGATCAACCTGGTAATAGGCCCGCAATTGCTCATACAAGGCGGGGTGGTAGTGAGCAAGGTCGCGGCTTTTCTTGAAGAAGGCTTCAGTCACCACAGCAAAAAACTCTGCCGGATTGGTCGCACCATAAGGATCAATGATGCTAGCAATATCATTGGCGATCGCCTGATGCAGTTGCGCATACTCTCTTTCCATCAACGCCGACCATGCCTTGTAAGCTGCGGCTGACTTTAAGGCTGGTGCGCCATTGGTCGTTCCCGTTTCACTATCAAGCTGATGGGCAAATTCATGTATAACCACATCCTGCCCACGCGCTTCATTGTCGGGATTATACGCCACCTGATCCCATGCCAATATGACACGGCCATCACTCCATGATTCGCCACTGAGTCCCTGATTGGTATGCGTGACGATGCCATCGCTATTCATTTGAGTTCGGGGTGCCACGAATGCAGATGGATATACCAGGACATGGGTAAGTTGCGGATAAACATCCGATTCACGGTTCAGCAACAGCAGGCAAGCCTTACCCGCAATCGTTACCCTGATTTCATCAGTGATAGTCAAACCACCGCAGCCAACAAAATTTTTTTGATAGAGAAACTGGCGTATGCGCTTCTTCAACTGCATTTGCAGATCAGTCGGCATACGCGTATAGCCCGGCAGGTTTTTCCGTAGAATTTTAGAATAATTCAAGGGAAAAGCCTGTGACAGCACATGACGCAAACGCAGCCTTGGCAAGACAACGATGCCAAGTACGAGTAAAACAATAATAAGGAGTAACCATTCCATGTCGACAACCTAATCAGGATTGCGAATGTGATTTGCATCTAACATTCGTTGATCAGATGCAAATGGGCGCGACGAAGTTAAACTCAATAGCAATTAATATATAAGCTCATGGCCCTTGAAAATCAGCTTATCAGATCACATGGCATTAAATAATATGAATAAGATAATTTCATGAGAAGATATGATGGATTGATTTTTTCCTTCGAAAGCCTGGACCTTACTATGAAACACTGGGAAACTTTAAACTCAAAAATACTGATCAAAGATGATTGGATAACACTGAGCTCAGATACATGTCAGCTCCCCCAATGGAAGAACAATAGCACCTTACTATTTACTTCATGAAGCAGACTGGGTGCATGTGTTTGCCCAGGCAGATGATGGCCGTATATTGACCGTAAAGCAGTTTCGTTATGGTGCAAAAAAGGTTTGCATAGAATTGCCGGGTGGCGTCATTGATGAAGGTGAGACAGCTCTCCTTGCCGCGCAAAGAGAACTATTGGAAGAAACAGGCTACACCACTACACACTGGCAATCATTGGGAACCATGTACGCCAACCCGGCCCGTCAAACCAATAGCATCCACTTGTTCCTCGCTACCGGACTTAATTTAATGGGTAAGCAGCAACTGGATGTATCTGAAGAGATAGAATTCGACTTTCTGGCTATTCCTGAAATACAGCAAAAAATAGAAAAAAACGAGTTCTCCCAAGCGCTGCACATAGCCTCGTTCTACCGAGGGCTGCACGCATTAACCCTGAATACGAATAAATGATGAGAAGCAATCTGAGAAAAAAGATCATCGAAGTATGCAATAACAAAATAGAACAAAAAGGCAGCAATGTTGGTCTCTCCTTTTACGCCTTCTTTGCCAACAAAAACGATGACCCGCGATTATTGATGGAAGCCGCCACATGGTGGATCATGGAAAACAAGTTTGATCACTTTGAAAAGGCAGTCAAGATCAAGGCAATCGTTGACGCACTGGAAGAAAGCTGAAAAATTGGCAGCTCCCTGCAGTAAAAGAAAAGCGCAGGCATAATGAAGAAATCAGATTCTCTTCTTCATTCAGGCATTTTCAAAGACATGAGCGCTCTCTTCTCCCCCATCAAGCTTGGTTCGCTAAGTTTAAAAAATCGTATCCTCATTGCCCCCATGTGCCAGTACTCTGCTGAGGATGGCAAGGCGACCGACTGGCATCTGATACATTTGGGTGGACTGGCCTTGTCAGGCGCAGGTTTATTGATACTGGAAGCCACTGCGGTTGAAGCCATAGGCCGCATCTCTCCTGGCGACCTGGGCTTGTGGTCAGATGAGACAGAAGCAGCACTGGCTAAAGTATTGGCATCAATACGACGGCATTCTGCCATGCCTATTGCCATACAACTGGGCCATGCAGGACGCAAAGCATCTAGCGAGGCGCCATGGCATGGTGGTCAATTGATTGCACTGGAGGACGGTGGATGGCAAATGGCAGCACCCTCTGCCCTGCCGCATGCGCAAGCTGAACGTGCACCATTGGCATTGGATGACGCTGGCCTGCAACGCGTGAAACAGGCCTTTGTTGATGCTGCGATACGTGCACACCGGCTGGGTATTGATGCGATAGAAATCCATGCAGCGCATGGTTATTTGCTGCATCAATTTTTATCCCCCATTGCTAATCAGCGCATTGATTCATATGGTGGTTCAGTGGAAAATCGTCTGCGCTTTCCGCTGGAGGTATTTGATGCTGTGCGGGTGGCAGTTCCCAAGGACAGCATGGCAGTTGGCTTGCGACTGTCAGCAACAGACTGGGTAGCAGGTGGCCTGGATATTGCACAAAGCAAGCTCTTCGTCCAGGCACTGGAGGCAAGAGGCTGTGACTTTATCCATGTTTCCAGTGGTGGCGTCTCACCTGAACAAAAAATCCCACTCGGCCCTGGCTATCAAGTTCATCTTGCTGAGGAAATCAAGCAGCACTGTAGCTTGCCAATCATCGCAGTCGGCCTGATCACGGATGCTCAACAGGCAGAAGGCATCATTGCTAATGGCCAGGCTGATGCCATCGCCATTGCGCGGGGTATTTTGTATGACCCGCACTGGCCCTGGCATGCTGCCGCCCAATTGGGTGCAACTGTAGACGCACCACGACAATACTGGCGCTCACAACCGCGTGACCAGAAAAACCTGTTTGGCGATACCAGGATAGGGCAACGCTAGCACCTCTGTTCACCTCCTGTTTTGGCAGGAAGTGAGCCTGCATCATAGATTACCCTCGCTCAGGGCTGTCAGATTGTAGTTGCATGAAATTTTCAATTTGCGCGTAATAGCAAGGTAAAACCTTGTATAAGCTTGCCTTACCTTGCGCAGTAAGTCGCAATAATTTAACGCGTGCATCCGTGTCGCCATCCATGAATTCCAGCAATCCATCCGTTGCCAGGGTTTGCAAGGTACGCGTCATCACCGGGCGCGACACGTCCAGGCGTGCAGCCACTTCGCTAGGCATCAAACCCTTGCGTTCAACTTCACGATCGAGCACGATCAGAATGAGAAATCGCAGTTGAGACAAATCATGGCTAGCGAAATAAGCATCCAGTTCACGCATCAACAAGCTGGCTTGCCTGAGCATGTGCAGTGCTGCTTCTACAGTGTCTATTTTCATTGCAGGGAAGCGCTGCTGATAGGTCTCCAGCATCTGGCGTGTAGGTAATTCTTTTAAAAAGAACATTTTTCAGGCTTTCAGCAAGCGCACCAGTTCGGCGGCATTGGTCCCACCACCAAAGTGATGCAAGATATGTTCATGAAAGTATTCATCCTGGGCGCGTGTAAATGCCGCACATGCATCGCTGACGACATACGCATTCAAACCGCTATCATGCGCGTCACGCAAGGTGGACTCTACACAAACATGCGTGGCAAAACCCATGAGGAAGATGGTATCAATACGATTATTGCGTAAATATGGGTCCAGGTTTGAATTCTTGAGCACGCTGGCGCCCGAGCGGCCATGCACAATAAACTCCCCCTTTTCTGGTATGAAGGGTGCGACAAATTCTGCACCCGCCCCTGTCCAGGTCTGCGCTTTGGGGATTGCTGAACGCAAGCCCAATACTTGCTGGCCCTTGCCAAATAATTGATACCCGGGATCATCACGCAGGTCGAGTCCGGCATGCACGACTCCTCCACCATGCTCACGGACGGCCGCCAGGACTAGCGCGGCTTGCGCAACCGCATTTCTGAAAGCAGCTTTATCCTGGACCAGTTTCTCAAATAGCAAACCACTTTCATCCAGCCATTCGGACTGGAATTCTATAAAAACAAAAGCAGAACGGCTTTTATCAAAAGTATCTTTCAATTGTGCGGTCATGACATTTACCTCATTTAGTTATCATGGTAACTATTATCAAAATAAAAAAGAGCAATGTCAAGGCATTTACCAACATTACGCTGGTAAAACCTTTACACTGCTCTGGAGGCGAGAATTTGGGAAGAGCTAATTCAATTTCTTTAGCGCATCCTTAACATAGCTGGCATTCTGACTATTCGGTGAAAGTTCCAGAAAACTGGTGTAGGCTTTTTGCGCTTTTTCATTCTCGTGCAAAAGTGCCCTGGCATCACCCAGGTTCAAATAGGCAATTGCCCTGGATGGATCTATCTGCAAGGTATTTTCAAACCAGCGGGCTGCCTCGGCATATTTTTGCTGCTTGAAGTAAACAAAGCCCAGGTTATTTGCTGCCAGGCCAAAGTCAGGACGATATTTCAAAGCCTCGGTAAATGCTGCTTCGGCTTGTGCGTATTGCTTTTCTTTGTAGAGTTGTAAACCATGATCATTGGCTCTTTGCGCTAACTGACGCGATGAGCCATCGACCAATTTTGGCGCAGCAATTTTTTGTTCTCCGCCAGTCAGATTTTTGATGACGATGGGCGTATCGCTACCTGCCTTGACGACTGCCCCGTCCAGCTTGTTATTGAGCGCAATGGCATCAGCAGATAATTGATTGCTTTTTGCACTGAGGAACTCCCCTTCACCGCGTATTTCGAACACAAATTCGCCTCCTTCAGAACCTGGCAAGCTACCAAATGCTGGTGTTTGTTGCGACACGCTTGATACTGCTGGCGCTATATAAGCTGCCAGTTCTGTTGCCGTAATCATGCCATCGCCATTCATATCGGCCTTACCACTCAAGGCTTGCAGCAAAGTCCAGGTAAAGACCGAATGACCATTCGGGCCACCATCAGCCACCAGTTGGTCGGCACCACCAGCGGTCAGCATTTGACGCCCTATGCGCTTGCCATTTTCACGCAAGAATGCGCTGGTGCCACCACCACGCGTCAAACCCAGGCCGCTATAGCAGGCATCCATGACAAACAGGATGTGCTTGGCATTGAGGCTTTCAGCGATATTCTGTAAATCCGTCATGGGTATTGCATCCACCGATAATTGCTCGGGATCGGAATCAACGGGGATGATGTAACCCAGGCTACGACCAGAACTCAGTTTCCTGGTGGCTCCATGACCGGCGAAGAAAACAAAGACTCTGTCGTCTTTTTTCAGCTGCCCATGTCCCAGTTTGTCATGGAATAAGGCCAGGATATTATTCCGGGTCGCATCTGCATTGGTCAATGTCAATACCTTATCGCCAGCAAAGCCCATGTGATTGATCAAGGTATCGCGAATCGCATTGGCATCCTGCACTGCATATTGCAGCTTGGGCCATTTCGCATAATCATTGATGCCAATCACGATAGCCCAACTATTTTGATAGTCCGTAGTGATACTGACTTTTTCTGGCGTAGGCTTGCCGCCTTTGGCAATCTTGAAGTCTGTGCCATCCCAGGAGGCAAAACTATAGCCATCTGCAATCAATTTATCCAATACCAGAGGCAAGGCTTTGACCGTGCGCTCGTGGATATCATGGAAAAGGATAATACCCCGTTGTTCTTTTTCCAGAGTGCCCAATACGCGACCTGCGATGGAATTAGGCACAGGATCGGCCCAATCCAGGGAATCGATATTCCACATGACAGAACGCAAGCCCAGCTTATTCAGGATTTGCATACCCTCTTTGTTCTTGGCGCCGTATGGGAAGCGGAATAGAGATGAGCGCGCCGGGTCTATGGCTTTCAGCAATTTATCTGTCTGCTCGATTTCTGCATTCAGGTTATTACCACTTTGCTTGGACAACAAGGCATGACTAAAGCTGTGATTGGCCAGCACATGGCCTGCACTCAACAGTCTTTTGCTGGTTTCTGCATTCTTGTTCAGCAACTCCTTGCCCTGTGCATCAATACTGCCGACGTTCTTGCCAACCTGGAAGAACACGCCGGGTACATTATATTGCTTGAGTATCGCCGCAATTTCATCGGTATAGGTCGCATGCGGGCCGTCATCGAAAGTCAGGACCACGGTTTTGGGAGGCAAGCCCTGACCGAAAATCTCTTTATCTTTTTCATCCGCTGGCCCAGGTTTTTCTGGATAAGGCAGGATAATGCCGTAATCCTTGAGAATTTGTTCACGGTTATATAGCTTGCGCAGTTTGCTAATATAGTCATCCCAACGCTCACGTTTAAGCTCTATGGTACGTGATTCAAAACGTGAGAAAATTTCCTTGAGTTCTTTGTCATATTCCTTTTCAATCTCGCTTAAGGCGTTCAAGTCTTCGCTTATGCGCTTATGCAATTTTATGGATGGCAAGGTTTGCTCACTGGCGATCAGTTTTTGCATCTTGAGCAAAACTTCACTGAAGGCAAGGCGATCAGCATCATATAAATCTTCGCCGGACTCTATATAAGTCAATATGGCGTCAAAGCTGGCTTCACGCTGGGCATTATGCAGTGACTTCAATTTGCTGAAATAAGTATCCAGCTCATTAAGCCTGACCAGATTTTCATGAAATAAAGCCTGGCCTACACGGTTTGCTTCATTGCGCTCTTTGGCAGTGAGTTTTTTTTCATCGGCCAACAAGATGATGATTTTGCGATAAGCCACCAGCAAACCATTCAAGTCCTCAGGCAACTTGGCAGGGTCAAATGCCTCTTTTTGTTCTACCTGTACACTACCAGCTTGACTGCCCGGCGTTTGATTTATCTTTTGCACTACGAAATACGAACCAATTGCCAAACCGACTACCGCAAGGGCAGACAAAATAATTTTTTGAGGTTTCATCAGAAATAATGCAGACAGCGAAGTAAAGAATAGCCCGATATCATATTGCAAATGCCGTACGACATGGTTGCTTCAGAAAACTACTTAAGTATTAATTGCGTATTTTTTGTAACTAATTCCCAAGTTTATCCAGGTTTTTAGCCGCTTCACGCAAAGTCAGGCCAGAAAATTTATCTTTGTTCTGATGCAAAAATGCACGAATAGCAGCTGGATCATGCCAGGCATAGTCACGCAAGGCCCAGCCTATGGCCTTACGGATGAAAAATTCTTTTTCATCCGCCAGCTTCAGGGCATAGTTAAACAGCCTGTCCGCATCTGTTTGTTCACGCCAGCCCAGTTGGTGCAGTATGGCGATACGTTGCACCCAAAAATCCTCATGCTGCAAAGCCACATCCATGCTGACTTGTATCTGCCTGCTTTCTTTTACATTTTGTCGCAGCAAATCACCGATGACTCCCGCCAATCCATCGACGCTGTCCCACCAGGATTTTTGCTGTACCAGTGCCAATAAGGCAGGCAAATCTTCAGCTCCCAGGCGGCGCCAGTGTTTAGCCAGAATATCGATGGCCAGATATTGATACTCACGCTCCGCATACCCCCATAGGGCTCTGGCAATTTCCAGTAGTTGAGTGGCAGTCGCCGCCTTTAAATCCTTGATGCCTGCAGAGCTAGCTTTGCGTCTTTCTGGTGCTGAAATACCCAGAAATTCAAAATGATTTTTCATATAGGCGCGCATGGTGATGGCGCGCTCGGGATCTGCAATTTGTGACAAAGCGTCTTGAAAATTGGCGATTACCTTGCTGATATCCATCATTACTCCTCTGCCTATACATGCAATTAAAAAATCAGCTTTTCAGCTTAGCTCCTGAAAAGCTGATGCATGTCTCAATAACAGATTTTAATTGGAATTCACGACCACTGACTGATTACCCTTATTCAATAAATCTTTGGCTGCCAGCGCGAGAAAAGCATCGACTGCAGAACTGCTGCCGCTGCCACCTGTCTGTATGCTGGGCACCATGGCAATATGGCCTTTCTCTATTGCTTCCGCAAATCGCAGCAGCACAGTTTGCTGGAATTGCAGCTCTGGGCCACCATAAGCTTCTACATTCAACTCGGTTGCTTTCGCTTGTGCTTCACCTATCTGCTGGATTTGATAAGCCTCGGCATTAGCCAGTGTGCGTTTTGCATCGGCAGCACCTGATGCCACTTGGCGTGCCTCTTCGGCTGCCTTGATGGCTTTTTGCACTGCTGCACTACCCTGATTCTCTGCAATTTTGACTGCCAATTCCGATTCGGTAATCGCCGTTTGTTGTTTTGCCTTGGCTTCTGCCTCACGCAAAATACGCTCTTGTACGGCTGCAGTTTCCTTGGTTTTATAGGTTTCCAGCTGCTCTCTTGATACCTGGCGTTCACGCAATTGCTTGAGGATGACTTCTATCTGAGTATCACCAGTTTTGGCACGCGGCGTGCCGATCAGGACTTCATTCAGGGTCAGGTTATAACCTTCAAAATTCTTGCGCATTTCTGCTTTGGCGCGCTCTTGTATATCTGAGCGTTCTTGCAGCAATTCAATCAAGGTTTTGCCCTGCCCTATGTTTTTGAAATAGGCAGCCACCATGGGGTCCAGGGTTTGCTCTACCAGTTTTTGAATGTCGCCAAATCTTTGTATGACCAACGGTGCCATCTTATAATCAATATTAACAACTACCGACAAAGGCAGGTCAGGCTCAAATGCATCCTTGGTTATCAGTGATACTTCGCTCAAGTGTTTGTCCAGTTCATGGGAACCAACTTGGCCAGACTGCCATTTCAAAATGAAGTTGGTGGTAGGCACATCGATGACACGTTTGGCATAGGGATTGAGCGCATATTTACCTGGTAAAAGCGGGGTCACCTGCACACCTTTTTCATCACTACTTACCAGTTCGCCATGCCGATAAGCATCACCCGTCACGTCATTACCCGCCTTACCCGTATAAGAGACCACTACGCCAACATAGCCAACCGGCACTACGCGTTTCTCCACAATTTCATAGCTGGCAAAACGTGCATTCAGATAATAAGTACCTTCGACCAGGACTTGCAACTGACGGCCTTTGTAGCCACCAGCTTCAATAAATACTTCCGGATTCTGAAAGTCGTGATGATAACTAGCTTCCACATGCGGATCGGCACCCACGACGGGCGCAACTATTGTGCCCTCCGGCAGGGATTGTCCTTCATGCGTGGTAATCACAGCCAGTTTGTCATCCCGTATCACCAAAGGCAGGAAACCATTGCGCAAACGCAGTTCATCCAGCATTTCTGCCAATTGCCCAACTACGATGCCATCATTGCTGACATTACCATCACCAGGCAAGGGTAATGCATAGACACGGTCGGCAGTCAGCACGACAAATTGTGCCAGATTGATGGCATAAGTACCTTCACGCAAAATTTTGCGCTGCAGACCTTTTTGACCGGCATTGGTGAGAAAGCCGCGGACATCGGTAAAGTCATTTGCGGCCTTATTGCAAGCCAGATTTTGCGTGGGCGACATGGCCTGACCATCACGGGCAAATACATAAGCCAGAGTGCCCTGCTGTATCGTCACCAGGTCATGTCTGTGGATGGAGTATTGGAACGGGAAAAACATGTGAAAACCACCACGTAGGACTTCAGGCTGAAAACCTGCTTCGCCATTCAAGGCAATAAAACCATGCTGGACAGAACCACTGCCGGACCATTTCTTTTCTACGATACCGATTTTCTCATTCGAGATATAGACCAGAACATTGCTGCTATACAACAACAGAATAATGACAGCAATGACGACTGCCAAAATAATTTCAAACATACTTAGCCTCTTTTTAAAATGTCCGATAATTCGGAAATGCAGCAGCGCTACTGGCATCTGGTGGATGCCAGCAGTACAACTGGATGGTGTTTATATGATGTGTTGATGAGGAGTCTGTCACACTCCTCACCTGATTAGACGGGTCGTCGCGGCGACTCAGTGACAGCAGGTTTTTGAGATTTGACTACTTGCATGGCAGTTGCGATCAGGCCACTCATATCCCCAAGATTGGCCGGGACAATAATCGAGTTATTGGTTTTGGCCAGATTACCGAATGCATTCACATATTGCTCAGCCACTTTCAAATTAACGGCATCTGCGCCGCCTGGTGACTGTATCGCTGCGGCAGTTTTACGGATAGCCTCAGCACTTGCTTCAGCAATTGCCAATATCGCTGCAGCCTGACCTTGCGCACGGTTGATCGATGCCTGTTTCTCACCTTCGGATTTGGCAATCGATGCTTCGCGCTCACCAGTCGCGATATTGATTTGCTCTTGCTTGCGGCCTTCAGATGCAGCGATCAGTGCACGTTTCTCACGTTCAGCAGTAATTTGCGCCTGCATGGCATGCAAGATTTCTTTTGGTGGTGTCAAATCCTTGATCTCATAACGCAAGACCTTGACACCCCAGTTGGCGGCCGATTCATCAATGGCATTCACGATGGTGGTATTGATGTGATCACGCTCTTCAAAAGTTTTGTCCAGCTCCATCTTACCTATGACAGAACGCAGCGTAGTTTGTGCCAATTGCGTGATGGCAGAGATATAGTTGGACGAACCATAAGAAGCTCGCATGGCATCCGTAATCTGAAAATACAAAATGCCATCCACTTGCAACTGCGTATTGTCCCTGGTAATACAAACCTGCGGTGGCACATCCAGCGGGATTTCTTTCAGTATGTGTTTATAAGCGATGCGATCAACAAAAGGCACCACGATATTTAAACCTGGTCCCAGAGTGGCATGATATTTTCCCAGACGCTCTACCACCCAGGCATGCTGTTGTGGTACGACATTGATGGTCTTGAAAACGAATACCATGGCCAACACTAATAAAACCAGAGCGACGCTACCTATATTTTCCATATCCTTACCTTTATTGTTATTTAGACTGTCTTATATGATTTCAATTATTATTTGCACTGCTACGACGGTTTTACGATCAAACGGCTACCTTGTATTTCTTCAATGATATAAGCACCGGGATAGCCTGCCGAGTGCTGCAACTCCACATCCCACATGGCACCGCGATACATGGTTCTTGCCGCATATTTGCCATTTCCTATGTCCTTCCATTCACTGACTTGCAGAGTCTGCCCTATATCCATATTCACATTCGGGTCACGTGCCGCATTTGCGTTTTCTTTCCAGCCATATTTACTCTTGTGCAAAGCCAGTGTAGCAACAGCACCAACAACAGCTGCAACAATCATTTGGCTTGCTGAACCCAATTGAAAAACCGCGGCCAAAGCACCCGCCACCAAACCAATTGAAATCATCAGCAAATAAAAAGTGCCCGTAAATAACTCAAATATCACGACCATACCCGCCAATATCATCCACATCATCCATGCATTCATATTCTTGTTCTCCTTATTAGTTTTATACTTATTGACACCACCACATTGACATTTTCTACGACAGGCTTATTTTTTTCATCGGTAATCGCCGTAGAAATTTACCCACAAAAAAGCCCCCGTTACCGATGCGGGCAACGAGGGCTTTTCCAGGAATTTTGTTGAAGTATTGATTTTCTTTTTCTTAAGTTTCGACATCGGTAGTCTAGTCCTAATTTAAAAAAATACAAGGGGTCACATTTGATTTATGTTGCAACGCACCAACAAGAAAAAATGGGAATCCTTTTGCAAGGAATTCCCATTTTTCACTTCAAGAACAGACTATTTATTTTCCGACTGTTGCCAGTTTCTGCCAGGTATCAATGACTGAGTCAGGGTTCAGGGAAATCGACTCTATTCCCTCCTTCATCAACCACTCTGCGAAGTCGGGATGATCAGATGGCCCCTGACCACAGATACCTACATATTTATCGAGCTTGCGACAGGCAGCGATCGCGCGTGACAGCAAGGCGCGTACAGCAGGATCACGTTCGTCAAAATCTGCGGCCAGCAATTCCATACCGGAATCGCGATCCAGGCCCAGGGTCAACTGTGTCAAGTCATTGGAACCTATAGAGAAGCCGTCAAAGAATTGCAAGAACTCTTCTGCCAAAATTGCATTCGATGGTACTTCGCACATCATGATCAGGCGCAAGCCATTTTCACCGCGCTTGAGGCCATTTTTAGCCAGCAGGTTCACGACTTTTTCAGCCTGCCCCAAAGTACGTACGAAAGGCACCATGATTTCCACATTGCTCAGGCCCATTTCATTACGCACACGTTTCATGGCCTGGCATTCCATTTCGAATGATTCAGCAAAATCAGGAGCCAGATAACGCGCTGCACCGCGGAAACCCAGCATAGGATTTTCTTCATCCGGCTCGTAGCGTGAACCACCTATGAGTTTCTTGTATTCATTCGATTTGAAGTCAGACAAGCGCACGATGACTTTCTTGGGCCAGAATGCAGCAGCAATAGTCGCAATACCTTCTGCCAGTTTGTCGACATAGAAGGCTCTTGGGGAAGCATGTCCACGGGCAACGGATTCAACCGCTTTCTTCAAGTCAGCATCAATATTCGGATATTCCAGTATCGCTTTTGGATGCACACCGATATTATTGTTGATGATAAATTCCAGACGTGCCAGGCCAACACCTTCATTCGGCACCGACTGGAAATCGAAGGCCAACTGAGGATTGCCGACGTTGAGCATGATCTTCAAAGGCAGCTTGGGTAATTCACCACGCAACTCTTCAGTGATCTCCGTTTCGAGCAAGCCGTCGTAAATCTTGCCTTCATCACCTTCTGCACAAGAGACTGTGACCAGGGTGCCATCTTTCAGCACATCAGTGGCATCTTCACAACCAACTACAGCGGGCACGCCCAGTTCACGCGCGATGATCGCAGCATGGCAGGTACGACCGCCACGATTGGTAACGATGGCGGCAGCACGCTTCATGACAGGTTCCCAGTTAGGGTCGGTCATGTCAGCTACCAATACGTCGCCTGGCTGCACTCTTTCCATCTCGGATGGGTCATGAATGACACGCACGCGGCCTGCGCCTATCTTCTGGCCTATCGCACGGCCAGACACCAGTACGGTACCACTGCCTTTGAGTTTGAAGCGCTGTTGCGCATCAGTGGCTTTTTGCTGGGATTTGACAGTCTCTGGACGTGCTTGCAAGATGTACAGCTTGCCATCACGACCATCCTTGCCCCATTCTATGTCCATAGGACGACCATAGTGCTTCTCGATGATGGTCGCATACTTGGCCAGCTCCACCACTTCAGTATCATTCAGGGAATAACGGTTACGTAATTCCACTGGCACGTCTACAGTTTTTACCGAGCGCCCTGCCTTGGCTTCGCCGGTAAATTCCATCTTGATGAGTTTGGAGCCTATATTGCGACGTATGACAGGCAATTTGCCCTGCTCCAGCATAGGTTTGTGGACATAAAATTCGTCAGGATTGACGGCACCCTGCACTACCGTTTCGCCCAAGCCATAGCTGGAGGTAATGAAGACCACATCCTTGAAACCGGATTCGGTATCTATAGTAAACATGACGCCGGCAGCACCCAAGTCTGAGCGCACCATGCGCTGTACCCCGGCAGACAAAGCGACTTCGGCATGCGTAAAGCCCTTGTGGACACGATAGGAAATCGCCCTGTCGTTATACAGCGAGGCAAATACGTGCTTCATTGCCTCCAGAATATTGTTAATTCCGACAACATTCAAGAAAGTTTCTTGCTGGCCAGCAAAGGACGCGTCAGGCAAATCTTCTGCTGTTGCAGAAGAGCGCACGGCGAAGGACATTTCTGCGGTCGAGTCTGACACCAGCTTGTTATAGAACTCTTCTATCTCTGTCAGCAAACGCGGCTGGAAAGGCGTGTCTATAATCCATTGACGTATTTCTGCACCTGCTTTTGCCAATTCCTTGACATCATCTATATTCAGGTGCTCAAGCCGGTCGGCAATGCGTTTTTCCAGAGGTAAGCCGCCATCTACACTATGTGTCAGAAAATCGCGGAAAGCCTGGGCTGTGGTGGCAAAGCCACCTGGAACGCGGACGCCAGCTGTTGCCAGCTGGCTGATCATTTCGCCTAAAGAAGCATTTTTCCCGCCGACGGATTCAACATCCGTCATGCGTAAATGCTCAAACGAGGCAACATAAGTTGCTTCAGTAATTGCTGCGTTGGACATAACAACCTCTTTTTGATGGTAAGAAATCTTTGCTGTTTAATGCCGTCTTGCTTCGTATCCCGCTGGTTTTTTGTTATTCTTGTAGCGAGCCACGTGTGACATGCTGTTGCAGCATTTTACATTGTGTCCTGCAAGATTTATCTAAACGGAATGAGAATTTGCAGTCTTTTTTGTAGCAGAGACTGCAAATATATTTCGACCAGTCTAATGTACTTATTTATATAAAACCATCATGTCAGATACCCCCCAGCAAGCCAAGCCTGCAGCCAACCGCACCGTCTTTTTCGTATCAGACGGCACGGGTATTACTGCAGAAACCTTTGGTCATTCGGTATTGACGCAATTTGACCTCAAATTCAAGCAAATTCGCCTGCCATTTATTGACACACTGGAAAAAGCCCACGATGCCGTGCGCAAGATCAACGATGCCTACACAGCGGAAGGCAATCGTCCCATCGTATTCTCTACGTTGGTAAAAACTGACCTGGCCGGTGTTGTCTTCAAATCCAAGGGCTTGCACATGGATTTGATACAAACTTTTGTGTCGCCACTGGAGCAAGAGCTGGGCGTGAAATCTACCCATACCATAGGGCGTAGCCACAACATCACCGATTCTGAGGAATATAAAAACAGGATAGAGGCCATCAATTTCTCTCTGGCTCATGACGATGGGCAATCCAATAAAAATTTATCGGCGGCAGATGTAATATTGGTAGGCGTTTCCCGTTCTGGCAAAACTCCTACCACCCTGTATCTGGCCATGCAATATGGTATCAAGGCGGCAAACTACCCTCTGATACCGGATGATTTTGAGCGAGGCAAGCTACCTTCAGCCCTGCCCGAATTTAAGGGGAAGATTTTTGGCCTCAGCATTGCGCCAGAACGCCTGTCAGAAATTCGCAACGAACGTCGTCCAGGCAGCAAATATGCATCCCTGGAAAACTGTCGTTACGAAGTCAACGAGGCAGAGTTAATGATGAAACGTGAAGGTATACGCTGGCTGTCATCGACAGCCAAATCAATTGAAGAAATATCAACGACGATTTTGCAGGAAATCAAATCTGACGTCAGGATTTATTAAGCCTTGCCAGCCAACTGCTGCCTCACCTGTTCAAAGAAGCAGATGGCAGCACTGGCAGCCACATTCAATGATTCTATCGCCGCTTGCTGCGGTATGGTCACTGTGCTGGTAGCCATAGACATCAATTCAGGCGAAACACCCTGCCCTTCATGCCCAAACAGCCAAACCACTTGCTGATTCAAATTGCTTTGATAAATGGTCTGTTTAGTATGGGAGCTGGTGGCCAACACGGGTATCGTGGCTTTACTTAGCAATGCGGGCAAATCAACATTTTCAAAAATATTCAGCAAAAAATGCGCGCCCATGCCTGCGCGCATGACTTTGGGTGACCAGGCAAACGCGGTACCCGGACTGCAAAATACGTTTTCTATGCCTGCTGCTGCTGCACTGCGCAAAATGGAGCCAAGATTGCCAGGGTCCTGTAAGTTGTCCAGCACAACAGAGGATGAGGCCAAAGCGATCGGAAATTCAGGTGCAGGTGTAGCAATGATGAACATCACACCCACCCCATGCTCAACCTGGCTTAAGGCCTTGTACAGAGCATCTGGCAGGCAAATACATTGCGTTTTTTGTTGCTCATTTTGCACCAGGACTGCTGCCACCTCGGCATGATGCAGGCTGCTTTCTGCAACGATGCAATATTCTGGCGCACCGAGATGTTGAAAATAAGCTTCGCACAGATGCACGCCATCCAGCAAGGTACGACCAGCTTTGCGTCTTACCTGCGAACTGGTGGCAAGCTGTTTGAATTCCTTGTAAAGAGGATTGTCGCGGGAAGTAATCGATTTCATTTATTTAAGCAAGGCTTTCACAGGAGCATAAGATTTTCTGTGTATAGGTGATACGCCATGCTCACGCAAGCGTTCCAGATGCAAGGCAGTTGGGTAACCCTTATGCTGATCCAGCGCATATTGTGGATAGGTTTCATGTAACTGCATCAAGACATGGTCACGTGCAGTTTTAGCGAGTATGGATGCAGCCGATATTGCTGCCACCTTATCATCCCCCTTGACGATGGCTTCCGAGGCGATAGACATGACTGGGCAGCGATTACCATCTATCAGTGCCAATGTAGGCTGGACAGCCAAACCCTCGACCGCGCGACGCATGGCCAGCATGGTGGCTTGCAAGATATTGAGTTCATCAATTTCCTGTTCAGAGCATTCTGCGATGCACCAGGCCAGGGCATGTTCCTTGATTTCCACGGCCAGCAATTCACGTTTTGCTTCGCTGAGTTTTTTTGAGTCTCGCAGGCCTGCTATTGGGCGATTTGGGTCAAGGATTACCGCAGCAGCCATGACAGGGCCAGCCAGTGGGCCCCTGCCAGCTTCATCGACACCACAAATCACTTCATTTTCATAATCAAACAAAGGCAGGCCGGGTATCAGATCATGCATGGAAGAAAGCCTTCAATGCAGCAGGATCAAGATAGTAGTGGCAGATTCTTTGCTGGTTCTGACCTTCTTTCTGACCAACCAGTACTGGCACCAGTTCGTCATAGAGCGCCAGCAATTCGTCATCCTGATCAACATCGGCCACCTTGACGGTAAAACCGTATTCAGGACTATAGGCCTGGAGTTGCTCCAGCATATCATCGCAGAGATGACAATAACTGCGTGAATAAAGTGTAAATTGAATCATCATTTTGCCTAAAGTAATGGGGCATGGACATCGTATGCGTAATCCCTATACCCGCATTATAAGTCGCCCCCATCGGGCCTACAAAATAAAAAAGGCCACCTGAAAAACAGGTGGCCTTGGCACTACTTGGAATGTTTATTGATTTGTCGGACGAACTGCCACAAATTTGGACACATCACCACGCTTGACCAATAACAAAACTGGTTTCTTCTGATCAATTTTTGCCATGGCTGCTGCAAACTCCTTGGCATCCTTGACATCTGTGTTAAAGACGCGTGTGATGATGTCACCAGCTTGCAAGCCTGCTCTAGCCGCACCGCCTTCAGCATTTTCAAGTATCACGCCACCAGTTACATGGGCATCACGTTTTTGTGCTTCAGTAAGATCGCTGATGGACAAACCAAACACATTGGCCGCGGGTTCCGCTTTTTGTTTACCTGTTTTTACCGGCGCTTTTTCTGCGTCAGCTTCTGCCACGGTAATCACGATATCCTTGGCACCACCTTTGCGCCACACAGTTACAGTTGCCTTGCCGCCAGGTTTGATATCGCCAACAATACGATTCAAATCCACAGCCTTTTCTATGGCTGTGCCATTCACTTTTTGAATCACATCACCAACTTCAACGCCTGCTTTTTCTGCTGGCGAACCCGGCATGACACGCTGTATCAGTGCGCCCTGTGCTTTTGTCAGGCCCAGACCTTCTGCCACCTCTTTAGGTACGTCGATACGCTCCACGCCCAAATAGCCACGCACCACTTTACCGGCAGACTTCAACTGCTCGACGACACGCATGGCTTCATCTATCGGGATGGCAAATGAAATACCCATATAGCCACCAGAGCGACTATAGATTTGCGAGTTCACACCGATTACTTCACCACGCATATTGATCAACGGACCACCAGAATTGCCAGGGTTCACTGCCACGTCGGTTTGTATCAACGGCAGATAATCGCCAGTATCGCGCGCTTTGGCAGAGATAATGCCTGCCGTAACCGTATTGTCGAGATCAAATGGAGAGCCAATGGCGATTACCCATTCACCTGCCTTGATTTTGTCAGAGTCACCGATGGTAACGCGAGGTAATTTTGTTCCATCTATTTTCAAGACAGCAACATCAGTGCGACGATCCGCGCCAACCACTTTTGCCTTGAATTCACGCTTATCTGTCAGCTTGACATAGACTTCGGACGCGCCATCAACCACATGAGCATTGGTCAACACATAGCCATCCTGCGAGATGATGAAGCCAGAACCTACACCGCGTGGCACTTCTTCCTCTTGCTGCTGAGGGGTTTTACGACCCTTAGGCGTAGGCTGCTGCTTAGGCACAGGCATAGGGGTACCAAAGAAGCGGCGGAAAAACTCCTGCATCTGCTCATCTTCAGCGCTACTGCCGTTTTGATTTAATTGAACCTTCTCTGTCGTCCTGATATTAACGACGGCTGGCCCGGATTTTTCAACCAATTCAGTGAAATCAGGCAAGCCCACTGTGGACGCAGCTTCAGCCACAGGATTGGCATTGATGGCTGTTGGCGCAATAAAACCTACGCAGGCACTCAAGACCAGGGTAGAAGCAATTTTTTCAATTGGAAAAAGTTTATTTGCTCTCATGATGTCATTCGCTTATTTAGATTTAAATTCAATTGAGTTCATTACTTGCCGGATTGCGCTAGCGGGCACCTCACCTACCACGGTCAACCAATACTCAGCATGGCGCTTGCCCATAATGGTCATGGCACCTTGCTGCAAACTACCCTCGGTACGGTTTTCGCTATCTGGCTCAATGAATACGGAAATTGCTGCCAAACCATCAGAAAAAATCATTTGTATGACCTGATGTGATTTGATCGCTGTACCGTCGCCGTTTTTGGCATTGCCGGCAGCAGGAATCAGGCGTTTCATTTCACGGATTTTCTTGAACCCGGTAGGCAAGGATTTCACAATCCAACCTGAATGAATATTGGATTGCACCGTCAAATTTTCAACCTGCCATTGTGCAGTATTTTGAAAAGTCGGTTTTACCCTCTGTTTATCTATGTCCCCAATAGTCAATTGGGTAAAAGCGATCTGCTCTATGACTTCATTTTTGGTATTGACGGTTTGCGCACGTAACAATAAACCAGAATTTTTTTCTACGCACAGTCTATAACCATAGCGGTAACCGTCACGCGGATCCAGCAAATACGTCTGGCAATCAATGCCTGCAACACGACCAAGCTCGGCCTTTTTTATTGCATAAGACTCAGGAAGGGATTGCGCATTCGAGGTTAACAAGGCGGGAAATACTTCTTGCGTGGCATTTTTTTCTACTTGCAGCGTCTTGCTTTCTGGCAGATAGCAGGTTACTTCTTCATTTTTCCGTAAATACTCTCTGGGTTGCCCATCAAGGATTTCCAGTTTTTCCAGCTCATTATTTCCATCAAGAACATGCGTAATTCTGGATGTCCTGATCTGACTGGCTTGCTGATAAACAAAGGTTCCGGAGTAATTCAGCTTTTGGGCAGATGCTTGCATTTTACGCAATACATTATGCACCTCACGCTTATCATCTATCGTATCTTGTGCCGCTGCTGTTGATAGCAAGCCCAGCAGGCAGGCAGATCCTGCCAATGCGATATTAAAACGCCATACGCACGTCATATTTATTTTTCCGAAGCAGATGAAACAGCGTTAGCATGGGTAACGTATTGTGCTCCGTTATTGATGGCAGGAGAAAAGCGCTGATGTGCCATCAAATAACTATCTATCCTTGGGTCGCGCAGCATATCGATTTCTGCAGGCTTTTTGTCATTGGCTTGTGAACTCTGAACAGCTGGATTGCCTGGTGCATTCACAGCCAAGGTATTCATGCCAGTACTTTCAGTATGATTGGCCAACTGTACATTGCTTGCACTTGCGGCTTTGCTACTGATTTGTGTCGCAGCATCAGGGCTAGCCTGGAAAGGCTGTAATTGCGGAAGCATGATAAAAGCAAACGCAGCTGCTGCAGCCATGCTGGCAACCGCCGCGTACGCCCCCAAAAACTTTTGCTTGCGTTGCGGGCCGGTATCACTCTTCTTTTGCATTGCGGCAGGTGCCAGAATGACTGGTTCAGCATCGAGCTTCTCAGAAAGGCGTCGAGAAAAATCTGCGCTAAAAGTAAGCGCCAGCTCTTCCGAACGAAGCACGTCACCAATCTGGTGGTAAATTTCCCATGCATCCTTGCTTTCTGCGTCATTTAAACTCGCAAGCAGGGAATCCAGTTGAGCATCGCTTATTTCACCATCTGTCATGGCGGAAATGCTCTCATGTTGATTTGTGCTTTTGTTCATAATTTTCACCTTTTACCACTATTTTTGAATTCGTTTGTACTGCATTATTGCCAGGTATAGCTGTTACCAGCGTTGTTCCAGTGTAGTACCCAACAAGGGTCGCAATTTCTCTGCTATCGCTTCGCGCGCCCTGAATATTCTGCTTCTCACCGTCCCTATGGGACATAGCATGACTTCTGCAATTTCATCGTAGCTCAAGCCTTCAATCTCGCGCAGGGTAATTGCATTCCGCAATTCTTCTGGCAAAGTCAACATGGCTGAATTCACTGTTTCCGCTATTTGTTTGCTGGCCAACAGGGATTCTGGTGTATTAATATCCCTGAGCCCTTCGGCATCCACAAAAGACTCGGCCTCGTCCACATCAGCATCTGTTGAAGTAGGAGCCCTGCGCCCTTGCGTTACTAGGTGATTTTTAGCCGTATTGACCCCTATCCTGTATAACCAGGTGTAAAAAGCAGACTCACCACGAAAATTGGGTAAAGCTCTATACGCCTTGATAAATGCTTCTTGCACTACATCTTCCGCTTCAGCATGGTCATAGACGAGCCGGGACACGAGCCGCATCAGTTTCCTTTGATATTTGGAAACCAGAAGCTCGAATGCTTTTTTGTCACCACGCTGGACGCGCTCAACCAATAGCTGATCAATTTCGCGTTCTGTCGTCACTCATTCATTCCTAAGTTTGCATGGAGACAGCAAAGCCTATCCCAAATGCATGTTATTCCCGTCAACATACGCGATTTATATAGTGTCTGAGTCCGCATGATTCCTAAAAGTTCCTTTGAAGAAGTAACATTTCATTTCAAGCCAGTCCATGTTGGCTAATCCATATCAGACTAACTCTCAATGAGCGAAATTCAGCAGGACTCAATGAATCTGGCAGTATAAGCAACTTATGTTCCTTACCAGCCTCATCCAGTAAAAATATTGATAAAAAGTATGGCCAAATACGACTTTTGTGACTTAAACGCACATTCAGTCCCGTCAATTGCTCCGCGTCCAGACTTTTCAGGTGCAAAATCATTTCACCAGTTGCAGAAATACTTAGCTGCTGGCTTTGCTGAATATCTTGCCAATATTTGAAACTCAAGTAGGAAGCACTGCAAAATGAACAAGCCAAAATAAGTCCAATCAGCATAAAGGAATCCGTACCTGACCTCAGTAGTAACAGGACACTGAGATGCGCCAGTAACAGCATGAAAAAGCATGCCAGCAATAGCAGACGCGAGGCGCGGGTAAGAATATGTAGGGCTATCGTCATGGCAAAAAAAATGGCACTTCATTTCTATTGAAATGAAGTGCCAAGACTAATTTAGAAAAATCAGACTTTTGCAAATATCAGCGTGCCATTCGTTCCGCCAAAGCCGAAGGAATTTTTCACCGCATAATCCATGCGCATATCACGTGCAACATTCGCACAATAATCGAGATCACATGCCGGATCCTGATTAAAGATATTCATGGTAGGAGGTGAAACCTGGTTATGCAGGGCAAGAACCGTGAACAAGGATTCAAGACCGCCAGCACCGCCCAGCAAATGCCCTGTCATCGACTTGGTCGAATTGATGGTCATCTTGTATGCATGATCAGCAAAAGTGGCCTTGATTGCATCTGTTTCATTCTGATCACCGATTGATGTAGAGGTACCATGTGCATTCAGATAACTGACTTGCTCAGGGTTAATCTCAGCATCTTTCATGGCATTGATCATACTGCGACGCGGACCATCCATGGTAGGCGTAGTGATGTGATAAGCATCGCCGCTCATGCCAAAACCGATGACTTCAGCATAAATTTTTGCACCACGCGCCTTGGCATGTTCATATTCTTCCAGCACCATGACGCCAGCACCTTCGCCCAGAACAAAACCATCACGGTCTTTATCCCAAGGGCGAGAGGCGGTTGCAGGATCATCGTTTCTGGTAGAGAGTGCCCTTGCTGAAGCAAAGCCACCCAGACCCAAAGGAGAAATCGTTGATTCGGCACCGCCGGCAATCATGACATCAGCATCCCCATACTCAATCATACGAGCAGCGGAGCCTATGCAATGCAGACCGGTAGTACATGCAGTTACTATCGCAAGATTAGGCCCTTTCAGACCGTACTTGATCGACAGATTGCCTGAGATCATATTGATAATCGAGGCAGGAACAAAGAAAGGACTAATGCGACGTGGACCACGTGCTATCAGGGTTTCCTTGGTTTCTTCTATCAATGGCAAGCCACCAATACCCGACCCGACGATGACGCCTATGCGCTCGGCATTTTCTTCAGTGACGGTGATACCGCAGTCTTGAAACGCCTGCATCCCTGCGGCAATGCCGTAGTGGATAAAGGTGTCCATATTGCGCGCTTCTTTTGCCGGAATATAATCCTCGACATTGAAGCCTTTCACCTCACCTGCAAAATGCGTGGTGAAAGGAGTTGCATCAAATTTGGTAATCGTTGCAATTCCGGATTTACCTGAAGTGATGGCACTCCAGGCATCTGCAACAGTATTGCCGACTGGAGAAATACAACCCAGCCCGGTTACAACGACTCGACGTTTAAGCGAACGACTCAAGCGCTTCTCCTGGATTTGAAAAAATTCGACTATTAAGCCTTCAGATGGGCTTTAGCGTAGTCAATCGCTTGTTGAACAGTAGTGATTTTCTCAGCTTGTTCGTCAGGGATTTCCATTTCGAATTCGTCTTCGAGTGCCATCACCAGTTCAACTGTGTCCAAAGAGTCTGCACCCAAATCATCTACGAAAGAAGATTCGATTTTGATGTCAGCTTCAGCGACGCCCAGTTGTTCAGCGACGATTTTCTTAACGCGTTGTTCGATATCGGACATGTGTGTCTCCAGTGAAAAAATCAAAAAAATAAGGGCCTACAGAAAGTGCGCGCATTTTAGCAGGTTTGTGAGCAAAAAAAGCAAGCCCCTGATTTTCAGCAATAACTCCTGTTATTTTCATCGAAGTTACTGATAAAAATCAAGAAAATGAATTAGCCCAAATACATCCCACCATTTACATGGAGGGTAGTACCGGTAATATATCCTGCATCGGGCGATGCCAAAAACACAGTTGCAGCTGCAATATCTTCTGGTCTACCGAGTTTTGCAAGTGGAATTTGCTGCAAAATTGTTGCTTTTTGCTCATCACTCAAGGCCCGGGTCATATCCGTATCGATAAAACCAGGCGCAATGCAGTTCACAGTGATATTGCGACTACCTATTTCCCTGGCCAATGCTCGGCTCATGCCAGCCACGCCCGCCTTGGCAGCCGCATAATTCATTTGCCCCGGATTGCCAGATGACCCAACTACCGAGGTGATATTAATGATGCGACCATGTTTGGCCTTCATCATGCCACGCAGCACAGCACGCGACATACGCGCAACGGAAGTCAGGTTGGTCGAGATCACACTATCCCATTCCTCTTCCTTCATGCGCATAGCCAATTGATCCTGAGTAATACCGGCGTTATTGACCAAAATGGACAAGCCGCCAAATTCTTTCTGGATTTCATCGACCAGACTGGCAGCACGCTCGACGTCATTGACATTAAACGCCACCCCCCTGCCTGAGCCTGGAGCCAGCTCTTCCAGATAGGCAGTAATTGCTGCTGCACCAGATTCTGTCGTTGCAGTGCCAATGACCTTGGCACCAGCCTTGGCCAGGCCAATAGCAATTGCCCTACCTATACCGCGGGAAGCTCCAGTGACCAGTGCCACCTGATTTTCTAATTGTTGAGTCATTTCAAAATTTCCAATACTTTTTCCAAACTTGCCTGATCAAATATAGTGTCACCTGTCAACTCAGACTGAATGCGCTTGGTCAGACCTGTCAATACCTTGCCCGGGCCACATTCTATGACATGCGTAATGCCATCAGCATGCATCTTACTGATGGTTTCCACCCAGCGCACTGGACTGGCAGCTTGCCTGACCAGTGCATCCTTGATAGCCGCAACATCATTCACGACAGCAACATCAACATTATTAATTAATGGAATTGCTGGTACAGAAAATGAAATACTGGCCAGATATTCGAGCAACTTGTCTGATGCAGGCTTAAGCAAAGATGAATGAAAAGGGGCAGAAACAGCTAAAGGTAGGGCACGCTTGGCGCCTTTAGCTTTGGCGATTTCGCAAGCACGATCTACAGCAGCCTTACTACCTGCAATAACCACTTGCGCTGGCGCATTGAAATTCACAGCCTCAACCACCTCACCCGGCACGGCAACCATTGCCTCAGCACAAACCGCCTGCACGTCTTCATCCGACAAACCTAAAATTGCAGCCATGCCGCCCTGCCCTACAGGCACAGCGTCTTGCATGGCTTGCGCACGGAAGCGCACCATAGGCACAGCATCTTTAAACGCGATGACACCAGCGGCGACCAGGGCGGAATACTCGCCTAGACTATGGCCCGCCACCAGCTTGGGTGCAGCACCACCTGCGGCGATCCAGGCACGGTAGCAAGCGACGGCCGCTGTCAGCATGACCGGCTGGGTATTAGTGGTCAGATCCAGCGATTCTTTTGGGCCTTCATTAATCATCTTGCCCAAATCCAGTTGCAGCGCATCAGATGCTTCAGCAATGGTTTGTTGCACGACACGATTGTCAGCAAAGCCATTCAACATGCCTATCGCTTGCGAACCCTGCCCTGGAAATACAAATGCAAATTGCGTCATTTCTTATCTCAAATGTTTATTATTGATTGTTTCATTCTTTTTGCTGAACTGCTTACATCTTGACGATGGCCGCACCCCAGGTAAAGCCACCACCCACGCCTTCCAACATCACTGTATGGCCAGGTTTGACCCTGCCATCACGCACAGCCAGGTCCAGTGCCAGCGGTATCGAGGCAGCTGACGTATTGCCATGCTGATCAACCGTGACGACCACCCTATCCATGGGCATGCGCATTTTTTTTGCCGTACTTTGCATGATGCGTATATTTGCCTGGTGCGGTATCAGCCAATCGATCTGATCTGTCGTCAGGCCGGCGATTTCAAGTGCTTCGTTGGCAACCTTTTCCAGCAAATTGACCGCCAGCTTAAACACGGCCTGGCCATCCATATACAAAAATGCACTACCCTCAACTACGCCACTCTGGACATTACCTGGAACGCATAAGATATTGGCGTAGCTGCCATCTGCATGCAGTTTAGTAGCCAGTACACCGGGCTCTTCTGAACGAGACATCACAATCGCACCAGCGCCATCACCAAACAGGACGCAAGTTGTGCGGTCTTCAAAATTCAAAATCCGGGAAAATACTTCCGCACCGATGACCAATACGTTTTTATGATTGCCTGCTTTGATCATGCTGTCAGCGATGGACATGGCATACATGAAACCACTGCACACCGCCTGCACATCAACCGCTGCCGCACCATTGGTGATGCCCAGCTTGTTTTGCACTACGCAGGCAGTACTGGGAAAACCGCCGAGAAAATCGGGGGTTGAGGTTGCCAGCACGATCAGGTCAATGTCATTGGCCTGCATTTTTGCGGCGTCCAATGCACGTTTTGCAGCCTCCACCGCCATATCACTGGTTGCAACAGTAGGCTCTGCATAGTGGCGGAAGGAAATCCCGCTACGGGAAAATATCCATTCATCCGAAGTTTCTATACCCTTCGCCGCCAGTTGATCCGTTAATTCCTGATTGCTTACTTTTTTGGGTGGCAGGTAACTGCCCGTTCCGATAATTTTGCTATAGAAAGTCATGCGCTTTTCTGTACCAAGGTTTCATTGTTGTCTGGAGCGACTATTTCGGCAACTGCCTCAGCATCTGCCATTGGCATCAATTTTGCCATTGAAGTCGCAATGCGTGACAATACATCATTTTTCGCAGCATCGAATGCGCGCTGTATTGCCCATTCATAACTATATTTATCTGCGCTGCCATGGCTTTTAAATACCAGGCCACGCAAGCCCAGCAAACTGCCGCCATTGTAGTTGGACGGATTCATGGTGCGCGAGATGGATTTCAAGGCACCACGTGCGAAGATTGCGCCTAAAATATTCAGGGGATTGCTCTTGAAGGCAGCAGTCAGGGTGGTTTTCACAAAACGTCCCATACCCTCAGCTGCTTTCAGGGTGACATTGCCGACAAAGCCATCACAGACAACGATATCGGTCGTGCCTTCAAAAATATCATTACCTTCAACATTGCCATAAAAATTCAGCAAGCCACGCTCATGATCGGCACGCAGCAATTGCGCCGTTTTCTTGACGACGTCATTACCTTTGATGTCTTCTTCACCTACATTCAATAAACCTATGCTTGGCTTATCTTTACCTTCCAATGCGGATACCAGGGCAGAACCCATGATGGCAAACTGATGCAAATGCAGAGGTTCGCAATCCACGTTCGCCCCCAAGTCCAGCATGTAAGTAGGAAGATTTTTTTGATTTGGTAAGATACTGCAGATCGCGGGGCGGTCGACGCCCTGCATGGTTTTCAGCACATAGCGCGACACGGCCATCAGCGCACCAGTATTGCCAGCGGAAACACAGGCTTGGGCAGTACCCTCTTTCACCTGACTGATGGCGACACGCATTGAAGAGTCTTTTTTGCGACGCAAGGCAACCTCTATCGGGTCATCCATTTCCACCACTTCTGTGGCATTGATAATTTTTAAACGTGCATGAGCACCGGCATGCAGCTTCTTCAGCTCGGCTTGAATGATAGATTCAGAGCCCACCAGGAGAAATTCGACATCAGGTTCGCGATTGGCAAAAGCAACAGCTGCTGCCACTGTAACTGCCGGGCCATGATCTCCGCCCATGCAGTCTATAGAAATTTTAATTGTCATGTAGTGATACGAAACTTCAATCTGAAACAATGAGTGTATCAAACCGGAACAGACATCATCCCGAATTAATTTTTTCAAAAACAGGATTATCTCAAAAATTCAAAGACTCACCGACACAATTCAATCAAAAAACCGAATTAAAACCCTACTCAGCTCCACACTCACAAATCCAACAAGCAAACACGGGCAGGTTAACGCAAAAAAGCGGCGCCAAGTCAAAGACTCGTCACGCCGCTTTTTTACCAGGAACAGAGATTACTCGTCGTTCTTGGTTTTCAATACTTTACGACCACGGTAAAAGCCGTTAGGGCTGATGTGGTGACGCAGATGTGTTTCACCAGTTGTTGGCTCGATACCCAGTTGCGGAGCAACCAGGAAATCGTGGGAACGGTGCATGCCACGCTTGGATGGGGATTTTTTATTTTGCTGAACTGCCATGATAACTCCTAATACTTCAAAAAATGTTTCTAAAATTTAACACGCCTGGTTGAAGAATGCGAACATCAGCAACCAAGAATCCCTAACAATACTTCGACCTGAGTGTTTTTTCAGAATAATGCCACTAGGTACGCCCATTAATTTTTCTTCAGCACGGCAAAAGGTGAAGCTTTTTTGCCGACTTCCGCGTCAATCGCTGCAGTAGTATCTGCTGAAGCCAACGGTAGATCCGGGCATACTGCATGTTTGGGCGATTGGGGTATTGCCAGTAGCGCCTCATCCTCTATCAAATCCATGACATTAAATGTTTTGCTACCTACTACAACATCGACCTCGTCATCTTCAAGCAATGCCTCAATTTCATCAGCATTTTCTTCGTTTTTGGCGAGTATCAATATGGATTCAGAGTCAATATCAAATGCAAGCGGTGTCAAACAGCGCTGACACATCAACTGCACCGTACCATTCACAGACAATTCCAACTGCGGATGACCCAGCTCATCTTTCCCACCCTGCAGAGACCAGTCCAACGCACCTTCGGCGCTTGCACTTTCTTCTGACAGACGCGGCAAATCTGCGACTAAAATGCTTCCCGAACGCTGCTCTTCGAGCCGGGAGAACGTGAAAGCGTCAATCACAAATGCTTGCATAGGATTATTTGAACCCAGAAAACCTGCGATAATAACAGGATTACACCTAACTAGTCAAAGAATTGACGCGTTTTTTTCACGGCATAGCTATGAAAGTCACGAAAAATGTTTTCACAATGCAAACAAATAAGCAAGCAAACAGATTGATATTGGCATCGAGTTCGGTTTATCGCCGTGAATTACTGGCAAGATTGCAATTCAATTTCGAAAGTATAGCACCCGAACTTGACGAAAGCCCCAGGTCGGGCGAAAGCCCCGAACAAACAGCCCTGCGCCTGGCACAACAAAAGGCTGAGGCAATAGCAAAAATTCACTCAGATGCCATTATCATAGGCTCAGACCAGGTCGCAACGCTGGACGGCTTGCAAATTGGCAAGCCAGGCAATCACGCAGCAGCTTTACAGCAACTGCAATTGATGCGTGGGCGCGAAGTGGCATTTCATACTGCCTTATGCGTTCTGGATAATCGTCAACACGCTCCCTTCCCTGTGCAAATTCAGGATATCTGCACGATGGTCAAGTTCAGGGATTTAAGCGATGTAGAACTGGATGCCTATTTACGTATAGAACAGCCTTATGATTGTGCTGGCAGTGCCAAGAATGAAGGCCTGGGCATCGCCATCATAGCAAGCATTCAAAGTGATGATCCAACCGCATTGACCGGCCTACCACTTATTGCTCTGACCAGCATGTTACGCAATACCGGGCTAAGTTTCTTCCATCTTTGAATTTATCGCTTTATCCATTTTACAAAATAAAAATCAAAACCATGACAGGCACGCTTTACTTAATCCCCAATACCCTGGGCATGAATGATGATCAGCAAGTTAATTTACTTGCCAGCATCATCCCTGATACCGTACAAAAAATGACGGCAGAGCTCAGTCATTTTGTCGCTGAAAATGCCAAAACCACACGTGCTTATCTGAAATACCTGTCGCAGGCTCACCCCTTGCAAAAAGCCATGCAGGACATCCAGATCAGCGAATTGAATATCAACACGCCTGCGCAAGCACTGGAAGGCCTGTTGCAGCCACTACTGCAAGGCCATGACGTAGGCTTGATATCTGAAGCTGGCGTGCCTGCTGTTGCCGACCCGGGCGCCAATCTGGTCAGGCTCGCTCATCAGCGCAATATCAGGGTGCGCCCACTGGTTGGCCCTTCTTCACTGTTGCTGGCATTGATGGGCAGTGGACTGAACGGGCAAAGCTTTGCGTTTCACGGTTATTTGCCGACTGATGCAGCGCTCAGGGCAAAACGCATTAAAGAACTCGAAGAGAGATCAAAAAAAGAAAAGCAAACGCAATTACTCATAGAAACCCCTTATCGCAATGCAGCCATGCTGGAAGCGCTGAGCAATCACTGCAATCCAGGCACCCTGATATGCGTGGCAACAGATTTGAGCCTGGAGACAGAATCACTACAAACAAAAACTGCTAATGAGTGGAAAAACAGTTTAAGCAAACAGCAAGGTCCTGATTTTCATAAGAAACCCACAGTTTTCTTATTCTTAAGTCATTAAAAAGTGCACGACCGGTCGATTTTTTATATTTGCGCTAAGATGTCTTTTTTTTGGAGGAATGCACATGCTGAATTTTGATTTTTACAACCCCACACAAATTCTTTTTGGCAAAGGGCGTATAGCCGACTTGAACAAAGTCATTCCAGCCGAAGCCCATGTACTCATGCTTTACGGTGGTGGCAGCATTAAACAAAATGGCGTTTACGATGAAGTTATTGCTGCACTTGGCACACGCCAGGTGACAGAATTCACTGGCATAGAACCCAATCCCAGCTATGAAACCCTGATGAAGGCTGTCGAACTCATCAAGCAAAACAAGATAGACTTTTTGCTTGCAGTTGGCGGCGGCTCTGTCATTGATGGTACCAAATTCATCGCAGCGGCGGCCTTGTTTGAAGGCGATGATCCATGGGCTATCATGGAAAAGCGCGGCAGCAATGTGGTCCAGGCCATGCCATTTGGCAGCGTATTGACACTGCCAGCTACAGGTTCAGAAATGAATAATGGCGGCGTCGTCACTCGCAAATCCATCAAGGCAAAAATGGCCTTTTCCAGCCGCCATTGCTTCCCACAATTCTCGGTGCTGGACCCGACCAAGACTTTTACCCTGCCAGTACGTCAAATAGGTAATGGCGCAGTTGACGCCTTTGTCCACGTCATGGAGCAGTATCTGACCTATCCGGTGAACTCACCAGTACAAGACAGGTTTGCTGAAGGCCTATTACTGACGTTGATAGAAGAAGGCCCGAAAGCCCTGGCCAACCCTGAAGATTACGACGTGCGCGCCAATCTCATGTGGTGTGCCACCATGGCCCTGAACGGCATGATCTCGACTGGCGTGCCTCAAGACTGGGCAACGCATATGATAGGTCATGAACTGACAGCCCTACATAACATCGACCACGCTCAAACCCTGGCCATCGTCCTGCCTAGCATGCTGCGTGTCCGCAAGGAAGGTAAACGGGCAAAGTTACTGCAATTTGCCGAACGTGTCTGGGGCCTGCATGAAGGCGATGAAGACAGCCGCATAGAAACAGCCATCAGCCGCATGCAAGATTACTTTGAGCAAATGGGCGTCAAAACCCGACTCAGCGACTACCAGCTTGGTAGCAATGATATTGCACCTATCCTGTCAGCACTGGAAACACATCGCATGGTCAGCCTGGGTGAAAAACGTGACGTGACGCTCGACGTCAGTCGTCAAATATTGGAATTGAGTTTGTAATTAAACTGCGGCCATTTATTCCAGCGGGATGGAATGGCCGCAGATTTATTTTTTTACCGTTTTCTGGATATGGCAATTCGCATCCAGAAAGCGCATGGCTCCTGTGTAATTGGTATCCCAGTCGTCCATTAGATAATTACCAGCCTCTTCCACGAAGTTATTCCAGTCTTCCAGCAAACCTTCCTGTTTTTCATGCGGCGCGGCAGTTTTAATCCAGTCTGTTGCCAATCCTGAATTGAAACCTTCATCACGAAATTTTTTTACCAAACTTTTTGCCGTTTTTTCTGGCAAGGTCGTTTTTGGTGTAATGCCACCAACGATACAGACGAACAAAGTCAGCAAAGAATCGATGTCAGTTTTTCCCTTGGTCAATTTCGTCCATTCCTTGGAAACCAGGGCATCGTATTCAGAAGTATCTTCGACTTCATGGTCCCGCAGGTAATAGCGATCCTTGAGCTCATACACCAGCTTGTCGAGGGATGCGGATTTATCCTGCAAGCGTGGCAGGTCATGGGATTTGATTTCGCCCAGCACGCGTTCAACGATGGCATGAAATTTCTCGGGGATGTCAGCTAGATCAATGACAGACAATGCTTTTTTCAATTTCGCCGCGGTATATGCGCGGATAGCGTCAATCAGGCTGGCAAACTCCACCTGGTTTTGCAATGTTGCCTCAGGCTTGCCAAACATTTGCAATAACAAGGCTGTGCGGACTACCGACACGGCCTCCACATCTTCTTCTTTGAGGTAACTGGCAGACAGACCCAGCTCTTCACCAAACCAGTAGCCAGCCTCAATTTCCAACGCATTCATTTGCCGGTGTTCTAGCGTGTTCCTGTACTCAATCGGCTTTTCCTTGAGTGACCAGGCCTCCAGAAAATCTTCCACCTTGCCCTTGGCTTCATGGCCCAGCAAGGCGTATTCAGGCATGGCAAACAAGGCTTTCAGCAAACCTGAACCACCGCGCGACAAAGTCAGAAAGGTGTTATCGCGTATCAACTTGGCGGCCAGCTCAAGGTCACCCTTGGTGGCCTCGATCAGATACAAGCTGGCGAGATTGACGATACGTTTGCGTGCCGCTTCAATTTCAGGGCGCAAGTATTTACTGCCGAAAGCATCCGCTATCTGCACCATGCCTTTTGGTGCTTCTGCCTCAATCGCAGCAATCTTGGCGGTGGAGATAATTGCCTTTTGCACACCGTAACGCAACGCCGATTCAAAGTAGGGGCGATTATCAAGCAGGGCAATTTCAAAAGTATTTTCAGGCATAAATACCAGAATAGAGGCAGTCTATAGAAATGAAAGGCAGACAGAAAAACTCCTGCCTGCCCCGCGCATCAAAAAAATATCAACAATTACAAGGCAGACTCTTCGTCATCATCCTTGTCGTCGCCATCATCATTGTTTTTAGGACGTTCTTCCTGCTCTTCTTCAGCAACACCCTCGCCGCCTTCCAACAATTCATCTTGCGCCAGACTAGCTTGATAAGCCTTGTAACGTGCACGCAACTTCATCAACACTTCGCGGAAGATTTCTGGCAATTCATAACGCAGGATGTAAGTCACCTGCATCCAGTCATGATCTTCCAGATTTGCCATGTCCAAAGGCGATGCCAGGCTTTCGGTATCGCGGGTGAGGTTGAGCAAATCATCATCACGTGCCTGGGTTTTGTTATCGTCACCATATTCATACAAGTCGAAAGTCGCATAGCGGTAGAAATGCTCCACCATTTGCGCCCGGTCGAGCAGATAATCGACGAGGGCATCATAGCCACCCTCCACCTCGGCGATTTCATACAAAAATTCAGCTGGATCAGCACCTTCACGGAAAATGACGGAATTGACCATGCCACGCAATTGCTCATGGGTCTGGTCGCCATAGCGACGTTCCAGCACTACGGCCTGGGCAAATTGCTCAGGCGTGACCAGCAGGTTCACCAAAGACTCTTTGGAAGCATCGTATTCACGGATAATTGCCAGCAAATCCTTGGCGGGGAATTCATCCAGGGCGGCTACCAGCGCTTTGTCGCCTTCGGTTTCGGCCAGATTGGCCAGTGCATGTTCAGCACCGGCGATATCACCCGCCTTGACCAGGCTTTGGGCTTCGATTAATGCAGGATAATTCATCTGTACTCCTTATTCTTTGCGGTCAAAACCTTGCTCAGCCAACCAGTCTGCACCGGCTTCGCCCAGATCATAATCATCACCATCATCACCGTCATCGCGACCATGCCTGCCATATTGGCCATCAAGGTCACCATGTTCTTTCAATTCTTCATTTTCCTCATTGGCTTCTTTATCTTCATCCTGGTCAGCACCAGCCGCATCGCTGGCACCAGCCTTGCGTGTGGTGTTGCTACGGTTCAGATATTCCAGCGCCGCAGCCGTCACCAGGAAAACTTCGCCGTCCGGATCTTTCAGGACGATGCGACTCAAGGGCTCAGCCCATGGTTCCAGCTTGACTGCTGCCGACAGGGTTTTCCAGGAAGGAAATTTGCCTGCTTCTTTGGTAATCAATGATTCCATCGTCAGCGGGTTCATGAAGATGAAGCCCTCATGAAAAGCCACTGCCAGCATTTCAGGATTACTGGCCATCATAGGCAACAACATAGGCAATTGCTCCGCCTTTTCACGCAACCTGGCCTTGAGCACGTTTTTGCCCTCGGAATCGGATTTCAAATCCTCCAATTCAGCCTTATAAAGCGGAATAATATCTTCAAAAAAACGCGACAATTTCACTGCAATACTCCTGATAAATAATTTTTCCAGATTTCGGTCGCTGTCTCGATAGGAGAGTCCAGCAAATTGCGTCTACGATTTTCATCATAGGCAGTACGCGCTGTCTCGTCCGACAAAATATCGTAAGCTTCTTTGACCGCATGGAATTTTTCCGGCGCCAGTTCAGAATCATTCCTGTCTGGATGAAACTCCGCAGCCTTTTGACGAAACGCCTTCTTGACGTCTGCCAGACTCGCATTGGTGGCAATACCGAGAATAAAATAATAGTCTTTCATACACACCTTTGGCTTGCACTTGGACTTGAATTGACACTGCAGATCAGCAGCGAAGAACAAGGGGAACCATATATATAGATTCCCCTATGCAGGACTAAGCCAGAATTCCGCTATTCCTGTAGATACATCTTAATGGTGATGACCGTGCTCACCATGCACGTGACCATGCACAACTTCTTCATCAGTAGCTTCACGCACTTCCAGTACCTCTGCATCGAAACGTATGGTCATGCCGGCCAGGGGATGGTTACCATCCACAGTCACCACACCTGCATCAATGGCAGTAACGCGGAACTGCATGGTTTCGCCAGTTTCTGGCTCGCGTGTTTCAAACATCATGCCAACTTCGATATCCGGCGGGAAAGCACTGATATCTTCTTCACGCACGAATTCTGGATCAAATTCACCAAAACCATCTTCTGGTGCCAAAGTCACAGAGACTTTGTCGCCAACGGCTTTACCATCCAGCGCAGCCTCCACTGCTGGCAAAATATTATCATATCCACCATGCAAATAAACGATGGGCTGCTGATTCTGGTCTATGACCTCGCCCTCAGCACTGAACATAGTGTAATTCAAAGTGACAGCGGTATTTTGTGTGATTTGCATGACAAATAAATAAAGTAATTGCGCATTATTGCGACAAGATTGAAATGAGAACCCCATGAGAGGCCCAGATACCTAGGCATATATAGCCTACAAGCACCCATTTCAATAGGCTAACCGCGTATTGTAGCAGAGCTGCTCTCTATTTTTTGGAGTTTGCTGCCTTTGTTCTTTTATCTCTTTTGCTTGCAATCCTCTTTCTTCATAGGTGCCCGGAATTTAGTTTGGTTATAACACAATCTTATTTTCTAATAGGGAATAAAAAACCGCCAGCGGCGGTTTTAAAAGTGAGGCTGGATTGATAGAATCCTCTCAAACTCCAATTTTTTCAAGCATAGTACCCAGTTCACGCAGAGCTGGTTCCAGCTTGGGATGCTGTGCGGCAAATTTTGCTGACAGAGCCTGCGACCTTTCACTTAGCGCGGCAAATACGGGATCATCATGATTTTGCGTGGTTGCGAGGACATGTTGAATATCCTCATTCAATTTCTCCAGCAAGGATTTCAATTCATCATCAACAGCCTCCGTGCTTGCCAACTCTTGATGCAAGAGACCTAGCAGATGTTTTAATTGCTCTTGTTTCATATCGTATCTCCTTGATGAAAAATTCTTAGCTTTTTATAGTTTAGTTGCTGACTCGCGGAAAAACCAGTACCACGGCTTCGGCAGCTATCCCCTCTTCCCTACCTAGATAACCAAGACGTTCATTAGTTTTTGCCTTGATATTAACCTGGCCGATGTCGACCTGCATATCCTCTGCAATATTTGCCACCATACTTACAATATGTGCTGCCATCTTGGGGGCCTGGGCGATGATGGTGGCATCCAGATTGCCCACTTCATAACCTGCGGCATGAATACGCTTGACCGCTTCACGCAGTAAAACACGCGAATCAGCACCGGCGAAGCGGGTGTCTGTATCCGGGAAATGCCTGCCTATATCACCCAGGGCGACTGAACCAAAGAGCGCATCGGTAATCGCATGCAGTAACACATCCGCATCTGAATGTCCAAGCAAACCAGTGGTATGTGGAATAGTCACCCCACCAATAATCAGTTTGCGACCGGGCACCAGCGCATGACAGTCATAACCCTGACCTATTCTGAACGGTAACGTCTTATTTTGCATCAAGCTTCCTTTATTCTTGCGGGCTATTCAAATACTGGGCGATCAATGCCATATCGCTGGGTAAAGTCAGCTTCATGTTTCGCACATGCCCTTCAACCAGTATGGGGGCATGGCCAGCAGCCTCAATAGCACTGGCTTCGTCAGTAACCTGATCTGCCGCATCCAAGGCTTCGCACAATAGCTGATAACGAAACATTTGCGGGGTTTGTGCCAGCCACAAGCCATCACGAGGTATAGTTTGTACTTTGCCGTTTTCCACCCGTTTGACGGTATCAACCACAGGCAAGGCAAGCAGGCCGCCGACTGCATTGTCAGCAACACTATCAATCAAATGTTGCAGCAAGCCAGATGTCAAACCTGGTCTGGCGGCATCGTGTACAAGTATCCAGTCATTGCCTGTTAGTTCGCTGGCTATTTTGCTCAAGCCATTTCTAACCGTATCACGGCGGCTGGCACCACCGCAACGCAAGACGCTCAGGTTTTCCGCTTTTGCCAGATATTCATCAGCATAAGCGTCATCCGGGCTGACAAGGACATAGGTGTGCTGTATTTTTGAAAAACTAAGAAATGCATCGACAGTGTGCTGCAGAACTGATTTACTGCCTATACGCATATATTGCTTAGGCGTTGTCGCGCCCATACGTGAACCCACGCCCGCAGCAGGAATCAGCGCAACATAGCGAGGTGTATCTATCAGCTTTTCGGCGTCAAAATGATGTTCTTGCAATTGTTTTTCCATGAATATCACAAGCTCTTGAGGTTGCCCCGATAAGAAAGAGCCCCTTCGTTTATAATTAGGCGCTCATTTTAACCGCGTATCTTGTTCCGTAAGCAGCTTTTACGGCATCCCACATGTATAGCCGCAATGTCATTTGATTTCAGCAAATCCTTAGCAAAACCCGGCCATAAACTGGCACTCCCCAATTTGCATGGTTCTTCCGATGCTTATGCCCTGGCGCAAGCAGCTACTGCGCTTAAGGCTGACAAGCGCATGCTGACAATTTTTGTAGCCAACCCGGGAGATGCCCAGCGCCTGCTGGATGAAATCCCCTGGTTTAATGCAGAACTGCGCTGCCATTTGCTGCCAGACTGGGAAACCCTGCCTTACGACGCATTTTCACCGCATCAGGACCTAGTGTCTGAGCGCCTAGCCAGCCTGCATGAAATCCAGAATGGCAATTGCGATGTCTTGCTGGCACCGGCAACGACGGCTCTGCTGCGCATGGCACCGCCCTCTTTCCTCGCAGCCTACACCTTCTTTTTCAAAAAAGGTGACCGTCTTGACGAGGCAAAGCTAAAAACCCAGTTGACACTGGCAGGTTATAGCCATGTCAACCAGGTCATGTCTCCAGGTGAATATTCTGTACGCGGTGGCCTGATCGACTTGTTCCCTATGGGGTCGGCCCTGCCTTACCGCCTGGATTTGTTTGGCGACACCATAGAGACCATACGCACCTTTGATGCCGATACACAGCGTTCGCTCTACCCTGTGCCTGAAGTGCGCTTGCTGCCCGGGCGCGAATTCCCCATGGACGAACCAGCACGAGCTGCCTTCCGCAGTCGCTGGCGCGAAACCTTTGAAGGTGATCCTTCACGTTCCAGCATCTATAAGGACATAGGCAATGGCATCCCTTCAGCCGGTATAGAATATTACCTGCCGCTGTTTTTTGAGCAAACCGCTACCCTGTTTGATTATCTGCCAGAAGTGCCGCATTTTGCCTTGATAGGCGATATCGACGATGCGATCCGACGTTTCTGGAACGATACCCGCTCACGCTACCAGTTCTTAAAATCTGACCGCGAACGTCCTGTGCTGGCACCAGAAACTGTGTTTTTACGTGATGAAGACTTTTTTGCTGCGATGAAACCGCTGGCACGCTGGACTATCGTGACCACAGATAAAGCCGCCGCTGCTTCAGAAGTATCCAGTTTTTTACCCGACATTGCTGTCAATCGCCGCGCCGACGATCCATTGACGAACTTGCGCTCCTTCCTGCTGCAAACTGACAAACGCGTAATGATCTGCGCCGAAACTCTAGGTCGGCGCGAAACCTTGCAGCAGTATTTCACTGAATATGATATTCGCCTGAGCCTGTGCGAAGGCTATACTGACTTTGCCACTGCAGACGCCAAGCTGATGCTGGGTGTCGCACCGCTGCATGCTGGCTTTGTGCTGGCTGATGGACTGGCATTTGTTACCGAAGCAGAGCTATATGCTGGCAGTGGCAAACGCATAGGCCGCAAAAAACAGGAAGCCGTCACCCAGGTCGAGCACATGGTGCGCGACCTGTCGGAACTCAAAATCGGTGATCCTGTCGTCCATAGCAACCATGGCATAGGCCGCTACATGGGTCTGATCAGCATGGACCTGGGCGAAGGTGAAACTGAATTCCTGCATCTGGAATACGCAAAAGATACCAAACTGTATGTACCGGTATCGCAACTACATGTCATTTCTCGCTATTCCGGTGCTTCGCCAGATGATGCTCCCTTGCACAGTCTGGGTTCAGGTCAGTGGGAAAAAGCCAAGAAAAAAGCTGCGCAGCAAATTCGCGATACTGCCGCCGAACTGCTGAACCTGTATGCCCGCCGTGCGGCGCGCCAGGGTCATGCCTTTGAATATTCTGCGCGTGACTACGAAGCCTTTGCCGACAGCTTTGGCTTTGATGAAACGCCGGACCAGGCAGCAGCCATTACCGCCGTGATTGGCGACATGACGTCAGGCAAGCCCATGGACAGGCTGATTTGCGGCGACGTTGGCTTTGGCAAGACAGAGGTCGCCTTGCGTGCCGCCTTTGTAGCCGTCATGGGTGGCAAGCAAGTCGCCATCCTGGCACCTACCACGCTGCTAGCGGAACAACATGCCCAGACTTTTGCTGACCGTTTTGCCGCCTGGCCAGTGAAGATTGCTGAATTATCACGCTTCCGCTCTGGCAAAGAAATCAGCATCGCCATGAAGGGTATGGGCGACGGCACTGTTGACATCGTCATTGGCACGCATAAACTGCTGTCTGGTGATGTCAAGTTCTCCCGCCTTGGCTTGGTCATTATTGATGAAGAACACCGCTTTGGTGTACGCCAGAAAGAAGCTCTGAAGGCCTTACGTGCTGAAGTTGATGTGCTGACGCTGACAGCGACGCCGATACCACGTACTCTTGGCATGGCACTGGAAGGCTTACGTGATTTCTCCGTCATTGCTACCGCTCCGCAAAAGCGGCTGGCAATCAAGACCTTTGTACGCGGCGAAGATGATTCTGTCATTCGCGAAGCCTGCTTGCGTGAACTGAAACGTGGCGGCCAAGTCTATTTCCTGCACAATGAAGTCGAAACCATAGAAAACCGCAAAGCCATGCTGGAAGCCTTGCTGCCAGAGGCGCGCGTAGTGGTTGCACATGGCCAGATGCATGAGCGTGACCTGGAAAAAGTCATGCGTGACTTTGTCGCTCAGCGGCATAATATTTTGCTGTGTACGACGATTATCGAGACTGGTATCGACGTACCAACTGCCAATACCATCATCATGCACAGAGCCGACAAATTTGGCCTGGCGCAGTTACATCAATTGCGCGGCCGCGTAGGTCGCTCCCACCATCAGGCTTATGCCTACTTGCTTGTGCATGATGTACAAAGCCTGACTAAGCAGGCGAATCGTCGTCTGGAAGCCATCCAGCAGATGGAAGAACTGGGCAGCGGCTTTTACCTGGCCATGCATGATCTGGAAATTCGTGGCGCAGGTGAAGTCTTGGGTGATAACCAGTCTGGCGAAATGCATGAGATAGGCTTCCAGATGTATTCCGACATGCTCAGTGAGGCAGTACGCTCACTAAAGAATGGCAAGGAACCAGACTTGGCAGCACCATTATCGACTACGACAGAAATTAACCTGCACATCCCTGCCCTACTGCCGAATGAATTCTGTGGTGATGTGCATGAGCGCCTGTCCATCTACAAGCGCCTGGCCAATTGCAGCAGCGCCAGCGGCATTGATGACATGCAGGAAGAGATGATAGACCGCTTTGGCAAACTGCCAGAACCTGTTAAATCACTTCTGGAAACACATAGACTGCGCGTTGCTGCCAAACCGCTGGGCATCATCAAGATAGATGCGCATAGCGAAGCTGCGACTCTGCAGTTTGAACCCAAGCCACCGATAGACGGCATGCGCATCATAGAACTGGTGCAAAAGAACAAAAATATCAAACTCAATGGTCAGGACAAGTTGCGCATCACTGCCGCCATGCCCGACCTTGCCAGCCGAGTCGCCCAGATCAAGGCTACCATCAAGGCACTGCACTAAATAATCGAATAAAATAAGTGAATAAAAAGAGACCACCATGCATTTGACCATACAAGGCCTGAACAACACGCTCAGCAATAACACTGCACTCGTTCAGGATATCGCCAGCCAGACCAGGGCAAAAATAGTGCAATTGAATGCGCAGGCAGTGCGCCTCGATGATGCAGAATGTGATGAGGATGCTTTAAGTACAATACGCGAACGCTGCTTCGCTGCTCAACTGGATGTCACAGCTCTGGACCAGCAACTTGCTCTGGCCGATTTCAAGTTGGTCGCCATGGACATGGATTCGACGCTGATCACCATAGAATGCATCGATGAAATCGCGGACATGCAGGGCTTGAAACCGCAAGTGGCAGAAATTACCGAGGCCGCCATGCGAGGCGAGCTGGAATTCCAGGAAAGCCTGATCCGTCGCGTCGCCCTGCTCAAAGACCTGGACGCCAGCGCCCTGCAACGTGTCTATGACGAACGCCTGCAATTGTCCCTGGGTGCGGAGCAGATGCTGAAAGCCATACAGCAAGCCGGCCTCAAGACTTTGCTGGTATCCGGCGGCTTCACCTTCTTCACCGACCGCATGAAATCACGCCTGAACCTCAATTACACCCATTCCAATGTACTTGAAATCCAGGATGGCAAACTGACCGGCAAAGTCATAGGCACCATCGTCGATGCTGACGAAAAACAGAGAACCGTGGAAAGCGTCTGTGCCGAGATGGGTATTACCACCAATCAGGCCATCGTCATGGGTGACGGCGCGAATGACTTGAAGATGATGAAAATTTCTGGCTTGTCAGTCGCCTTCAGGGCCAAGCCTGTGGTGCGTGCACAAGCAGATGTAGCTTTGAATTTTGTCGGACTGGATGGGGTGTTGAATCTGCTTTGAACACATGGTTCACTCTAAGGCTCCATTCAATTGATCAGCGCGAGAGGATACGAACCTCCACCGCCGTGCACCCCATGCACGTACACTATTAGGCCGTGCTACTTCCCGACACTGGGCAAGAGATATTACAAGGAATAAACCACGGATTTAATCGGGCAGATTCGACATCAAGGCCCCAAAATGATTGACCGGATGCACAGGGTCGCGTCTCCTGTCGCTTGTTCTCGTCACAGAGTCCGGCTTTTTCAAATAGGTCTGGTAAGTTTTTTGCGTATACACGTAATCGTTGTAAGTAAAAGCGATACCACCATTCCATGCCAAGCCTAGTGGAATACCTTCATACTTTTCAAGAAAAGCCATCACCCCTTCTTTGATTGACAGCTCGGGGTAATCATTCTTCTGTATTCTGGCTTCTACGTGTAAATTTAAATTGTTTTTGAAGGCATCCCATGTTTCCATACTGGCCCCTGCCTGCGCACTTACTTGCGCCCTCACCTTGTCGATATCAGCATCAGGCAAAGACTTGGGTATTGAGGTATACACTGTCACATGAGGCTTGCTGGCATCAATAATCACATAGCCAGGGGCTGCAATTACTGACATAAATGTCATCAACATGATGGCAAGGCTGACGAGGATATGTTTGAGCATGTCTATTTCCTTGTATGGCAAAGTTACCAGAGAAATACAAGTCTGCAGCAATGAACAAAGCACAGCAACAGGCAGCTCAAAAGTCGCGTTTTTTTACCTAAATCGTATCATCAGAAAATACAGCATGGATAACTGCTGGATTCAAGCAATTGACGCGAAAGTAAAAGACACCTGCCCAGAGCAGGATCACACTCAAACAATTAGGATGCACCGATGCTTGAAGAGTTCATGGCCAACATACTGATGGCCGAGCATTGAAGTTTGATATGGCGGCACTAGCAGATGTCGCGCCGCCTCTGCGGGACTGGATGCGATATTGAACTTACTCTAAGTAGACGGCAAACCAAGCATGCATTTGCTTAACGACCAATACTCCACTGAACAGCAAATGCAACTGCAATGCCAACCAGGATACCGGCCAGGATTTCAATACGCGTATGCCCCATACGCTCACGCAATTTCTGATGATCAGTAGAGGTCGCTGCCAATTTATTGATGGCTTCAGCATGTTTGCCCACCTGGCGGCGCAGGCTATTGGCATCCAGCACCACAATAAAGACCAGGGTCACCGCCACACCAAAAGCCGGGTGAGCTATTCCTTCCTTCAAGGCGATCAGTGAAGCCATGCTGCTAACGATGGCACTGTGGTTACTTGGCAAACCACCATAGCCAATCAAACCAAAGGCCAGTTGCCTGGCCTTGATGCTATTGATAGTGAACTTCATTATTCCAGCCACCAGCCAGGCAAGGAAAGGTGTCAGTGCATACGAAAAATCCATCTTCATCCTTGTGCTGGCCACAAAGCCCAAATGCAGGCTACCACCCACAATACGACGGTTAATAAGAGCTGCCAATCTGTTAGTAAAGCCTCAGTTGGTGACTCTCCACCATCGAGTTCTTCAACGCCATACCAATAACGGAATAAACCAAACAAAACCTGGGGTACAGTGATAATCAACTGGGGTTTGCTCGACATCACAAACATACCATAAAAAACCAGCGCACAAATTGCAGACATTTCAGCATATCTATCTATCAGTGCCACTGAGTATTTTTTAAGTACCTTGCGACCTTCAGTGCCACTTTGCATTAACTCCTGCCTCCGCTTTATTGCTGCCAAATAAAGAGCGAGGCAAAGTGTAGTGACGAACATCCATGCAGATACTGGAACGGCCAAAGCTACCGCACCTGCATACACACGCAGCACAAAACAGATGGCAATCGTAAAAATATCCACGACTGGCTGATGTTTCAGTACAAAAGTATAAGCAACATTCAATGCCATGTAAGCAGCAACAACCAACACCACTTTAGGTGCAATAAACCAGCCCCATAATACGCTTGCATAAAGCACAGCAAGCAAAACCAAAGCCATGGGAATGCTTACTGTGCCAGCTGCGAGAGGCCGAGTCTTGGATTTTTTTGGATGAAGGCGATCTTGCTCAATGTCGTGTATGTCATTGATGATATAGGTCGCGGAAGAGCCAAGACAAAACAGCAGCATCGCAAACAATGCATGACTCACTGCAGCGACATTCAAAAATTCACCTGAAAACATCAGTGGAGCAAGGACGAAACCATTTTTGATCCACTGCCTGGCCCGCATCAGCTTGAGCAAGCCCAGCAAGCGCACTGGTGTCGTGTGAGTTATTAAGTTATCATGCATTAATTTATCCAGCTTAAATTCATGGCAATGTTTCCCGTATGAACTTAACAATAATGTATTCAATTTTCGCATTAATTGCGATGATAGTAAACATCACAACACAAGATATCGTTATCCGTCATTACAATGGCGCGTTTGCTATCCTTGCTTCCCTCATCATTGGCACAGGTGCTGGTTTGGTCGTCAAATACGTTCTAGATAAACGGTATATTTTTCGCTTTCATGCTCAGAATGCAACCCATGACGGCAAGACCTTTGTTCTTTACACCCTAATGGGCGTGATCACAACAGTGGTTTTTTGGGGCTTTGAGTTTGGTTTTGACTTTTTTTTCAAGACCAAAGAAATGCGCTATGCAGGGGGTGCCCTTGGTCTGGCAATAGGCTATCTGTGTAAGTACAAACTGGATAAACGCTATGTTTTTCGCACGGATCCTGCATGACACAGGTCAGCGCCTGGGGACGTCTCAGTGCAGATACCCATCATTTGCTTAGTCTCAATGACCCCAATAAAATCAGGGATTTGATCTGCCATGCCCAATTCCCTGGCCTCGCTCATGGCATGGGGCGTAGCTATGGTGATGCCTGCCTTAATCCTGGTGGCCTACTTTGGCTCACTACCGGTCTGGACCATTTCATCCATTTTGATGAAGGTTCTGGTTGCCTGACTTGCGAAGCGGGTGTGCAACTCAGAGACATACAACAGTTAATGATACCGCGTGGCTGGATCTTACCAGTTAGCCCTGGAACCCAAATGGTGACGGTTGGGGGCGCCATCGCCAATGACGTGCATGGCAAGAATCATCACATGCTTGGCACTTTTGGCGATCATGTCAGGCGCATCAAGTTGCTGCGTACAGATGGAGAAATCATCGTTTGTAGCCCGACAGAAAAATCAGACTGGTTTGCTGCAACAGTAGGTGGTTTGGGCCTGACAGGTTTGATCGTAGAAGCAGAGTTACAGTTGCGTCCGGTAATTGGCCCATGGTTAGATACTGAAACCATTCACTATAATAGTCTGGAGGAATTCTTTCATCTTGCGGATGCGTCTGAGGCAAATTGGGAACATACTGTTTCCTGGGTGGATTGCATGTCCGGCGCCGCCAGCCGGGGGATATTCATGCGAGCAAATCCAGGGGGGGGCCTGGCACTCCCTGAACCCAAGAGTGGTAAACGCAGTATGCCATTCACGCCCCCTGTCTCCCTGGTAAACCGCCTGTCCCTACGGCCTTTCAATTTTGCCTATTACTATCTAAAAAAATGGCAAGCTGGTAAGGGCATGGCTCATTATCAGTCATTCTTCTACCCACTGGACAATCTGCTGGAATGGAACCGTATGTATGGGCCCAAAGGATTCTTCCAGTATCAAAGCGTGGTAGCCCGCGACGTTGGCCAAGCAGCTATTCAGGACATGCTAAAAGAAATTGCCCGCTCTGGTGATGGTTCTTTTCTTGCCGTACTAAAAACCTTTGGTAACCGCCAGCCTGTTGGCATGTTGAGCTTTGCACAAGCCGGTGTGACGCTGGCGCTGGATTTTCCCAATCATGGGGAGCGGACGCATCAATTATTTGAAAGACTGGATGCTATCGTCCGTGAAGCAGGTGGCCGAATTTACCCGGCCAAAGATGCGCGCATGCCGCGTGAACTTTTCGAGGCAGGCTATCCACGTCTGCATGAGTTTTTAAAATACCGTGATCCCGGCATCAGTTCCGGGCTTTCACGCCGTTTGATGGGAAGTTGAATTGAATAGCAAAAAAAGAATCGTCATTGTAGGGGCAAGCTCGGCTATGGCCGAGCATTGCGTCAGAATATGGCTGCAGACACAAGCCGCACACCTCACTTTAATAGGGCGTAATGCCGCTCGCATGCAGCGTGTAGCAGATGACCTGAAGGTGCGCAGCCCTGAATCAGACTTTGACATAGTAGAAGCAGATTTTATCGATCCCACTGCCATCCAGTCCCTCGTAGATGGCATTGCAATCAAGGGGACGGTGGACATCGTCTTGATAGCACATGGCTCATTGCCAGAGCAAGCCGATTGCCAAAACGATTTGAGTGCCTGCAAAGAGGCTCTGGAGATCAATGGTATTTCACCGGTCTTGTATGCTGAAGCTTTTGTAAAGCATATGCTACAAGCACAACATGGAAATATTGCAGTGATAGGTTCTGTGGCAGGCGATAGAGGAAGAAAATCCAACTATGTGTATGGCGCAGCAAAAGGCCTGGTGACTCGTTATGTACAGGGACTGCAGCATCGTCTCGCTGGTACTGCAGTAAAAGTGACCTTGATCAAACCAGGTCCAACTGACACCCCGATGACCAGTCGCTTGAAGAGCCAAGGCGCGAAACTGGCACCGGTTGAAGATGTAGCGAGACAGATCGTAAAAGCCATCGAATCAGGAAAGCCTCTTGTCTATGCCCCTGGCAAATGGATGCTCATCATGATGATAATCCGCCACCTGCCCAGATTCATATTTAACAAGATGGATATATAAGCAATGAGAATATCCCCACTAGCAAAAATTCTCTTCGTTTATTTACTGTTTTCCTTGCTGACCTTCATGAATTGGGAAAGAAAGGATGCCAATTATATCACTGGCGATGAGCCGAGTTACCTGATCATGGCCAATGGAATTGTGAAACACGGCGCCCTGGAACAAACAGAAATATACAAAGAAGAATTTGCAACAAGGAATATATTCAAGTACGGCCTTGCTCCACCAGGTTCAGCACTGACACCGGAGAACTCTCATACAGTGTCAGGACCGAACGGCAAATTTAATGCGCACAATATCGGGCTTCCGATATTGCTGGGCATACCATTTCTACTTGGAGGCACGCTAGGCGCCAAGCTGTTCATGATTTTTAGCAGTGCAATCATCATCATCCTGGGATGGAAATTCAGTGGCCTGTTTTCCAAGAACGAAAAACATAGATTCTGGACGGTCGCCGCGGTCGGCATAGCTATGCCTTTCATTTCTGCATCCAGCCAGGTATATCCGGATATGTTGGCTGGCCTGATCTCCTTGACTGGCCTTTACTGGTTTATCACAAGCCAGCAAAAACGCTCCACCTTTCAGGAGTTGCTACTGGCAATTGCCATCGTATTTTTGCCGTGGCTACAGGTGAAATTTGCAGCAAGCTGTGTGTTACTGGTAATTGCAATAGCAAGTAAAATCTATCTTGAATCCAAGGAAGTCCCCAGAATTTTGAGGCTACTGTTCGTCGCCGGAGTCTCTTGTATTTTGCTGGCCACCTACAATTACTATGCTTTCGGGAAAATATCCGGGCCTTACCAATCCGGCGCACTGGAGATCAGCAAAACCAGTCTGATGGTCTTGTTCGGCCTCCACTTTGACCAGAATCAAGGGTTTTTACTACAAAATCCTCTCAACCTGATCGGTGTACTTGCCATCGCCTGGCTGTACAGATTCAATCGCCAATTTGCTGTCCTTTGGGGCTTGGTTTTCTTGTCCTTGATAGTGCCAAATGCACTGCACCCAAACTGGTATGGGGGGGGGAGTTTTTCCGGTCGATTTGCCTGGGCCGCCACAATAGTGTTTGTCGTTCCGACGATTTATGGGTTGATCAGATTTGCCGAAGTCAAAGAAAAATTATTTCGAATAGTCGTCGGACTATCAATGCTGCTACAGCTGAATTTTTTTTATTTTTATGCAGAACAATGCATTAACTCTTATAACAAGGCAACCGAAACTTGGTTTGATAGTTATTCAATTTACTATTTGCCGATTAAATCCTGGCTGCCCATGCTATATAACTCGAAGTGGGCATTTAGTTACACACCCAATTATGTTTGGCTGAGCATGATTGCCGCACTTTTCATGATGGGGTTTTTACAGAAAAGAAAGCTACTTGCCATAGGGATGTACTCCACCATCATTTTTAGTGCCAGCATTGCAGTTGGCGGAGTCTATAACAATTACCCTAAAAGTGAGATCCTGTTTCACGCCAGCGACTTGCCATCTGAGTCCGGCAGGCTGGCTGGTTCGGTTCGCTACGCAGAACAAGGAATTGATCATCCGGGCTTTCTGACTTATGGCCCTTTCTTGAACCTGGGTAAAGGTGACTATGAGATCGTAGTCAAATATAGTAGCCCGGGGACAGCAAAGCAATCCGTTGGATGGTTCGATGTATACGACACATCAAGTGGCAAACGAAAATTATTGCTTCCTTTATATGGGACTGAGGACGATGTCAAAGAATTGAAACTGGAATTCACTAACAACTTCTTGCGTCCGCATACTTTTGAATTCAGAAACCAGTGGAACGGCACGTCAAATCTGAAGATTCAAACCATATATTTACGAAGAATTTGATTATTATTACTTGCCATGATGTCAATTTTATCATGGCAAGCCCTCTTCTTATACCTCACCAAACATTCGGTAAAAAGCTTACTCTGACATGGCATACATGATCGCCCTCAAATAATAGTACGAACGTTCTATTATTTGAGTTAGAATTGTTTTAAGCAACCAGGCATATTCGTCCATGCCAAGGGTAAGATGGTACTAAAACCTAAACGATGGGGAGACAGGGATGTTTGAAGAATTCATGGGCACCATGCCAGTGGCCGAGCGTCAAAAATTTGATGTGGCGGCACTTGCAGACTATATGCGTCAGCATGTTGAGGGTTTCGATGCTGCACTGGCAGACAAGCTGGTGGTTGAGCAATTCAAAGGTGGCCAGTCAAATCCCACTTTCAAGCTCAGTGCAGGTCAGCAACGCTATGTCCTGCGTGCCAAGCCTGGCCCGGTCGCAAAACTCTTGCCTTCGGCCCACGCCATAGAACGTGAATTCAAGGTCATGAATGCCTTGAACAAGGCAGGCTTCCCCGCTGCACGTCAATACTCCCTTTGTACCGATGAGGATGTCATAAGTCGCGCCTTCTACATCATGGAATTTGTCGATGGTCGTGTGTTGTGGGATCAATCCCTGCCTGCCATGACACCAGCCCAACGCGGCGAAATATACGACGAAATGAACCGTGTCATCGCCCAATTGCACACCATCGACTATGTCGCCATTGGCCTTGCAGACTACGGCAAGCCTGGCAATTACTTTGCCCGCCAGATAGACCGCTGGACCAAACAATATCGTGCTTCCGAAACTGAAAAAATAGAGGCCATGGATAATCTGATTGCATGGCTGCCGCACAATATCCCACCTGGTGACGACACCAGTATCGTGCATGGTGATTACCGCCTTGACAATATGATGTTCCACCCCACCGAACCACGTATCATGGCGATACTGGATTGGGAGCTATCTACCCTCGGCCATCCCCTGGCTGATTTTTCCTATCACTGCATGAGCTGGCACGTCACCCCTGGCCAGTTCCGTGGCATTGCCGGTCTCGATCACCAGGCCCTGGGCATCCCCAACGAACAAGAGTACATCGCCAAGTATTGTGAACGCACCGGTAAAACCATACGCCCTGAAGATTTCAATTTCTATCTGGCCTATAACCTGTTCCGCATGGCGGGGATTTTGCAAGGCATCATGAAGCGCTATGTAGATGGCACTGCATCCAGCGCACAAGCCAAGAAATCTGGTGAAGCGGCACGACCCATGGCAGAACTGGGCTGGAGTTACGCTCAGAGGTAATCGTCCACACAGACAGCAAATTTTTGCAGTTCCAAAGTAGCACAAAACGAACAAATTCATTGGAGACAACATGGAATTCGAATACTCAGATCGCTGCAAAGACTTGCAAGGCCGGCTTTTGCGTTTCATGGATGAACACATCTATCCAAATGAAAAAGCCTATAAGGAAGAAATCGACCGCAATGGCCTGGAAAAAGGCAATCGCTGGATCGCTACCCAGATCATTGAAGAGTTAAAACCTAAAGCACGCGCCCAGGGTTTGTGGAATTTATTCCTGCCAAAATCAGTACGTGCACCAGAAGGCTTGTCAAATCTGGATTATGCTCCCCTATGCGAAATCATGGGTCGTGTAAGTTGGGCGCCAGAAGTATTCAATTGCTCTGCCCCGGACACTGGCAATATGGAAACCATAGAACGCTACGGTAGCGAAGAACACAAGAAGCAATGGCTGGAACCCTTGTTGCGCGGTGAAATCCGCTCTGCCTTTGCAATGACCGAGCCTGGAGTCGCCTCATCAGACGCCACCAATATAGAAACCCGTATAGACCGCGATGGGGATGACTATGTCATCAACGGTCATAAGTGGTGGATATCTGGTGCCGGTGATCCGCGTTGTGCTGTGTACATTCTGATGGGCAAGACTGATTTCAATGCGGCCCGTCACTCGCAACAATCGATGATACTGGTGGATGCCAAAACCCCTGGCATTACCGTAGTCCGCCCTCTTCCCGTCTTTGGTTACGATGATGCGCCACATGGCCATTGCGAAATCCTGTTTGAAAACGTGCGTGTACCAGCGTCGAATATTCTTTTAGGTGAAGGCCGAGGTTTTGAAATTGCCCAGGGTCGTCTTGGCCCTGGTCGCATCCATCACTGCATGCGCGCCATAGGTGTGGCAGAGCGTGCGCTGGAGTTGATGTGCAAACGTCTCAATAGCCGCACTGCCTTTGGCAAGAAAATCTCAGAGCAAAGCATCTGGCGTGAACGCATCGCCGAATCACGCATACAAATAGATACTGCGCGTCTGCTGACTCTGAAGGCTGCCTATATGATGGACACTGTAGGCAACAAACATGCACAGGCAGAAATTGCCATGATCAAGGTCTTGGCACCAAACGTCACCCAGCAAGTATTGGATTGGGCCATACAAGCCCATGGTGCTGGTGGTGTTTCTGGCGATTTTCCGCTGGCGGCGCAATGGGCTGGCAATCGCACCCTACGCCTGGCAGATGGCCCGGACGAAGTGCATAGAAACGCGATCGCAAAACTGGAACTGGCCAAGCACATCAGTCTGACTGAGGATTTAGGTTTGCCGATTACCCGCTCTTGAACAAACAAGACCGGTGTGAAACCCGAGCACAAATCAATGACTTCATGATTTGTGCACGCTTACCTGTACTCTACTTGCGCTCTTACTTGTACTTTTACTTGCCTCCTGCATTACCTGGTGCGAAAAATCACATTGACGGTTTTTTTGTACATCAATGCGCCAGGTAAAGACAAATCACTCATGGTAGGCTTGTCACTAGCAATTAAATTAGTTTGAACGATTTTAGCCCCATCTAAGCCGAGCTCACTTTCCACCCGGGTCAAAGCCTGTTCTGACACTGCCGTTGGCCCTAGCAGTTTGACAGAGAAACCAGCCGCTAATTCTTTTGCCCTGTCTCTGGCATTTTTAGCCGCTTTGAAAGTCAGATCATGTTCAATTTGTGCATAATCCGTGCGCCCAAAGCGCACAGAGAAATTCCCCAGGCTAGGTTTGGAAAGCAAGAATTGCGTCAAGATATTCCAGCCATCAAGATTTTTCACATACACGTGAAAAGCCCTGATCAAGCGATAGCGTTGCAAGCTTATATCTGAATTAGCCATTTCATCCCCACTGACCATCTTTTTGGTATCGTGGGCGGCAATATCCGTACCTGCGATTTTATGATCCAGTAAAAATGCAAGTACCTGTTCTGATTGCGTATTCAGCAATGCCAGTGATTCATCCGCATTTGACGTGAACGCAGTCAATTCAAAATCCAACTCAGCCATGTTGGTTGGCAAAACAATGGTGGCACTGCCATTGACATGAATAAAAGGATAGGCAGGCAAAGCCCCTGCTTTTCCATACATGGGAATGAGAGCGAAAATCAAAATCAGCAAATAGTGACGCTTCATGGTTTCATATTTTCTTAAGACATCATGCTCAGGATTAAAAACGGGCGTTAGTTAAACCAACGCCCGTATATTTTTTATTCCAATACCCAGACGAACTGCACTTTCGCCCATAGATTCGTTTTTCTCCCATTCACTTGCCCTGGCATCGCATTGGTTTTGCAATTTTCAAGTGCATCAACCACGGCATTATCCAAGTCTGGAAACCCTGCCGACCGATCAACTTTAGCCTTTAATATCTTGCCATTTGCGGCAACCAGAGCCGAGGCATAGACGACACCAGTCTCTTCACGCTGCAATGAGGCTTTGGGATATATAGGTCTGCATTTGTTAAAGTCGATGACTGGACTCTTATCCCCGTTTCTTTCATTGGCAACCAGGGCCGTTTCTACCGCCTGCCTCTTGGCATCCGTTGCTGCAATTGGGGCATTTGCCTGGGCATACAAGGCAAGACAACTGGTAGTCAGACCCACAATGGCGAGCGCCGCCTTCCAGTTCACTGATTTCACTTCAGGTTTGAGCAGACGTTTAATACGAGACATAAGATTTCCTCCATGTGCCGCTTGGGCTAGTTGAGGGGTGATGAATTGGAAGTTGGCCAATTCAGAAAGTGCAAGAGCAAGACGCCGCGGTTCGCCTGTCACTCTTGCGGCAAGTTCATCCGCAATTTCTTCCCGGTCATTACGGATTTGTTTTGATATCCACCATACTGCAGGGTGATAGAACAGCAGTGTTTCTATGGCGGACTGCATCAGGTTCAGCAAATAATCATGTCGTTTAATGTGCGCCATTTCATGCGCCACCAGCATTTCCAGCAAATCAGCAGGCATGCCACTTAGCATGGCACTGGGCAGTAAAATCATGGGTCGGAAAATGCCTACCGTGACAGGGCCAGCCAATTCATCGGCAAGTCTGAATAAGACCCTGCCACGGACATGAAATTGCTGACTTAATTGATCTATACGCATTTGCCAGCGCAAGTCTGATTTGTTACGTCCGGCATTGGTATAAGCACCTATCCAGAATAAACCTCCCACCATGCGCATTGCGAGTAAAACCACGCAGCTCAACCATGCCAGAACGATAGTACTCAGGTGCATCTCCAGCCAAGCTGACAAATTTATCCAGCTGGACTGGTTCAAATCCAGCCCTGGTAACATACCGCTCACTCCCTCAGTTTCAATGCCGGAATGAGTGGTAGTCATACGCAGAGAAAATTCCCTGATAAATACCAGCAAACAAACAAGTAATGCCAGATAACTGGCTGCATAACGAGCGCCCACCTTGGAAGCACCGATAAAGCTCAAGAACAAGGCCAAAAACAGGGCAACCACCAAAGCTTGCCATAGGAAATGCAATAAAGCCCAACCCAGGGCATTGATAATGGACGGAAAGAGTTGGCTCATTTTTTTTCCTCATTCAGCAATTTCTGTATCTCATCTCTTTCCTCCTTGCTAACGTGTCCTCGCAAAGCTGCCATGACCAGGTCTTTGGCTGAGCCAGAAAAAGCTTTATGGATCAAGTCCTTCAAAAGATTGGTCTGCAAGGAATCTTGCGCCTGCGCTGCGGCATACACATGCGAACGCTGTGCCTCGTCCCTGCTGAGCAAACCTTTGGTATGCATGACTTGCATGAGCCGCAAGACTGTCGCATAAGACAAGTCGGGTCTTTCCTGTACTGCTGCCTGATGGACATCTTTGACAGTGGATGGTCCTAGCTGCCACATCAGGCGCAATAAATCCAATTCTGCGGTGGTGGGCTTGCGCGAACTAATTTTGCTCATATTTTGCTTTCGTAGATAATTGCTTAGAATGTAGATTATCTTGTCTAGATCAATTTGTCTAGATTGTTTTGTCTACTTCTTTATGCAGTTAAAACGAATGCTAAAAAGCTACAAATTAAAGTTGAGATGGAAAAGCCAAAGACAGGATAAGACTGCTAACAAGTCAGTGCCCTTGATGTTGATAACTGGCATAAGCAGTAGCCGCCAATATGATGAAAGCACCACTTAATTCACATAGGCCAGGTGTTTCATGTAAAAGCAGATAGGCCAGCAACATGCCATACACTGGCTCCAGCGAGGTCATGATGCTGGCAAAACTCGTTGATAATTTTTTCAGGCTGAACATGAACAAGCCATGTGACAGCGCGGTAAATACAACACCAAGCAAGATCAATCCCGACCAGGTTTGCATGCTTTTCCCTACCATATCGCCCGTCAGCAACACTAAGGGCAAGAGCAATACGGCTGCCACACCATTTTGCAGACATGCCTGTTTGAATGGAGGCATTTGAGCACCCTGCCAGCGATTCATCATTGCCAGCAAAGCGAAACTGAAGCCGGATAATATTCCCAGGCCCAATGCATAGATCGCGCCGTCACCCCAAGACGTTGCGCTAACCATGGTTAGCATACCTATGACGACAAATAAAGCAGCCCAGGCATCATGTGCTTTTCTTGGCTCCTTAAAAAACCATGGTTCCAGCAAGGCGACAAACAAAGGAAAACTGGCGAAGCCCATCAGGCCAAAAGCAACTGGTGCAAAATTGAGCGAGGCGAAAAAAGTCAGCCAATGCATGGCCAACAAAAAACCGCACAGGACAACGCTCTTTGATACATCGCGAAAATGCAATTGTCTCTGGTACGCCAGCACAGGTATCAGGCACAAGGCGGCAAACAGAGTGCGCCCAAATACCAGCAATAAAGAGCTGACTGCCAGCATCTTGCCCAGTACACCGGCAGCGCCAAATAAAAATACGGCAATATGCAGGGCAAACAGGGAAGACAAGGCGGTTTTTTTCATATTGTGCTTATGCTTGAAGAGCGTCAAGTATACAGCCGAAGTATAAAATCGTTGATGCAACATGTCGGATGAGGGTGTGCACATTTATTTTGGATTAAAGCGCAAACGCATTAATCTATGCATAATAGATACCTGCTGTTTTCATCAACCCATTGAAGAGGGAAGCAATGATAGACGTTTATTCCTGGCCGACACCAAACGGACACAAAGTACACATCATGCTGGAAGAATGCGGCTTGCCTTACCGCGTTATTCCTGTGGACATCGGTACTGGCGATCAATTCAAAGCCGATTTCCTGGCGATTTCACCCAACAACAAGATACCTGCCATCGTCGATGCAGATGGTCCTGACGGCAAACCTATCGCCCTGTTTGAATCGGGTGCGATTTTGATTTACCTGGCTGGTAAAACTGGCTTATTCCTTGGGAAGACAGACAGGGAAAAATATGAAGCATTGCAATGGCTGATGTTCCAGATGGGCAGTGTTGGTCCTATGTTAGGTCAGGCCCATCATTTCAGGATCTATGCACCTGAAAAGATAGAATATGCCGTTGACCGCTACACCAATGAAACCAGGCGCATCTACGGTGTTATCGACACACAACTGGAGAAAACCACTTATCTGGCTGGTGAAGAATATGGCATTGCAGATATCGCCACTTTCCCATGGACACGCTCATTTGCCAATCAGGGTGTAGACTGGGTAGAGTTCCCGCATGCCAAACGCTGGTTTGATGCCATCAGCCAACGACCTGCCGTACAGCGCGGCGTGCAAGTTTTGGCAGATGCACGCAAGCCACTGGACAACGACAAGGCAAGAGAAGTTTTGTTTGGAAAAACACAATACGCAAAGAAATAAACTCATTTACCGGGGGTGAAGCCAATTGCCGTTACAATGGGCTTACCCCCTCTACTCTATTTCAGTATGCGTCGCCCTATAAAAAGAAACCGCCTTAAACTCGCCGCTGAGAGCCAGCGCGTTGCCAATCTTGCGCTTGCAGTTGCGCAATCGGCCAGCCGTGTAGAAGATCTTGACTGGCAAGCCAAACTGGATGCACTGGTCACCAAGAGTCTCAGGCAACATCATCAGGAGATGCTGGAAGCTGCAACTGAACACTTGTTCCAGACCCACCCCAATGGCTATGAAGTATTGACCGAAACCCTGGAGTCCGTCAGTACCAGTACCCAGTTTGAATACGAAAATCAGACCTATGTCAGCTTGCTAATCGCTGCCCCCATATTGGCCTGGACCCGCTTTGAAATTGCTTCTGGCAGCATCCCAACAGAAGCACTGGCAATATTGCATACCCAATTAAGTGCGCATTTACTCGCTGACCAGGCACAACTGCGTTTGTTGCCCGGCCTGTATTCGATAGACCAGTTACCGCGCAACCATGTAGAAACCTACGCCTTGCTTGAACGGCATGGTCTTGCCATGTTGAAAAATCTTCCGTCGCCTACAGAAGCGGAACGTGCACACACCATTCCTTTTCTGGCAGATATCCGTTATGTGCTGGGCGTCATCCTGGTCAAAAAAGATGCCCCACTTTTCCAATGGCAAACCATAGATGCGCCTTATGACAGCGTAGAAGCCAAAAACGAGGCATTACTTCAGTGGCAACAGCAAACAGACGCCACTATCAAGCGCCTGGTGCCCGGGTGCGGTATAGAACTTTTATTGCCCGAAGCTTATTACACAGCTTGCCGTGAAGCTGATATCAAGATACGCCCGGCCACAATACGTTCTGCGATGTTCTACCTGACCCAGACCCTGGGCAAGGAAGCAGATCAGTTCAGCGTCATCATCGCCTCTTTTGGTGAGCAGGAAAATCCTGGGCAAGTCGATGAATACCGCATCAGTTTTTGCTTGCGCGATGCCCCTGAAGTTATTTATGGCGTGGTCTGGCCCTTATATCAGGCAGAAGATCAAATCATTGCTATCAATCTGGATGAGAATGAGCAACTTGCAGGAGAGATTCCTGGCATATTGCAAGAATGTGGCGTGACTGAAATCATTCAACTCGAAGAAATTTTTGCCATGGAATTCTGCGATGACTGTGGCACACCACTGTTTGCAGACCGTGACAGTGATCTGGTACACACTGAAATGCCGGATGATGCACCAACTCCGGGTGCCACGCATTTTCACTGAGTTTTCACTGGTTTTCCACTGAGTTTTCACTGATTATTAAGCTCGATTTAGACATGGCTCCGACTACTTTTCACTTCCGCACAGCGACTGATGGCGATGCATTCGCTATCAGTGCTTTAATTGCTGACTTTACGCAAGATTTTTTTGTGCATGCCGACGGTGCAGGAACTGAAATTTTTTTAGAGTCGGTCTCAGAAAAAGCAGAGCAAGTTTATATCCAGGACCCACGCTACCATTTCATCCTGGCCCTAGAGGATGAAAAACTGGCAGGCTTCATTGCCATGCGCGACCTCAGCCATCTATACCACCTATTCATTGCAACAGAATTCCAGGGCTTAGGACTAGCCCGCGAACTTTGGCAAAGGGCGCAGGCTCTTTCCACATCCAGTGGGCATACTGGACCATTTACGGTCAATTCCTCCGTCAAGGCCATACCTGTTTATCAGCGTTTTGGCTTTGTCGCGACTGGCGATCTCATAGAAATGCATGGCATCGCTTTCCTGCCCATGCGGTTCTGCGAAGATATCTAAAGCTTACGCCACATTGATGGCATGAAGCTTTTGTTGTAATCAATAGATAAAAGGAATCATGCGCCAGGTTTTTTGTGCGTAATCTGCATAAGTCTTGCCAAAAGCATCCTGGAGCACTGTCTCTTCAATACGAATCCGGTAACGCAAAGCCAGGAAAACCGGCAGCAACACCAGTAATAAAGACAAAGCATTCGCAGAGCAAATACCCATCCCCAAGAACATCAAAAGCAAACCAGTATAGGAAGGATGACGAAGATAACGGTAAGGGCCATGATCGACAATTTTGTGGCCACTCTCTATCGCCACTTCCACTGTGAAAAACCGACCCAAATAGGCAATGGCAAGCCAGCGCAAACTTATTCCGGCAAAAAATAGAGCTACACCTGGCCACGCAAGCTGTTTCAAAATATCGAATTCCATTTGAGGGAAAATCAGTTTAGCCAGGCTGGCGAGCGCGATGCTCAGAAAAACTACACGTATCAGCACAGTTAAACTCCCGCCATCCCGGTCTGTCGTATGGCCAGAAGAATGATTCAGGCGTATCACAAAAAATTCTGAAATACTATAAATAGTGACTAAAAATGCAGGAGAATAGAGTATGGAAATCATGTGGATCCAGCTTTCTGTAAGTGTTTAACACGATCAGAGTATTGACCATAGCCTTACATGATGTATTGAACAAATGCGACATCCAGTAGCTATTGAATTCAATTTATGACGCTTGCCCCAGCAAAAACAAATGTAGCCAATAGCAGCATCAGTAGCGATACGCTGACTAGCCTGCATGCGCCCAGCCTTTCACTATGTCATGTCATTCGTGCCTATATCACGCGCAATACTATCAATGCCGACACGCTCACGGAACAGCAGCGTCTGAATCATTTCCCTGTTGCTGCCGTCTGTATCATCACCTGGTATTTACAAGGGCAGGCTGAAATCGTGCAAGTCGGTGATACCAAGTGCAAACAAGCACTGCCTTGCCCTATTGTCTTCAGCGGGCCGCGCAGCGAACCTGTCACCACCAGCAACCCGGGGCCGGTCGACATTTTCATCCTGGTTGTATCGCCAGAGGCTTTGCATCTCTTAACTGATATTGACGTCGCTTTTCACAATAATCGAAGCTCGGCGTTTTCAGATGTATTCGATACTGAATGGCAAACCATGGCGCAAGCGGTGTTACATGCGGCAAATCATGAGCAGCGCATACAATTGCTGGAAGATTTTTTTGAATGCAAATGGCAAAGCCATGCTCCGCGCAGACATCTGAGTATGCATCTGTTCACCGATCTAATACAGGGCATGGCAGTGCAAATGCTTGCTTCAAAGTGGCTGCGCAGTGTGAGGCAAATAGAACGCCAGATAAAAAGCCTCAGCGGCATGTCTTTCCAGCGCCAGCATGTCTTGCGCAGAGCCGAAAGACGATTCATTACAACCCGCGACATGGTATTAAATAGCAAAAAGTCATGGGCGGATATTGCTGCAGAAACGGGTTATGCAGATCAAGCCCATTTATGTCGTGAAACACGTAAAAGCACGGGTTTATCGCCTGAAGAACTCAAAATTCGCATCATGAACGATGAAAGCTATTGGCTATACCGGATTTGGCTATAAAAAATCTGAATATCACACAAGAGAAAATCCGTTGTACAATTGGTTTTGAACGGTCGTGCTTTTTTCTGATTTTTTTCATTGCATTGCTGCGGCCATCATAAAACAGGAGACAACATGGATTTGAACTACACGGCAGAAGACCTTGCCTTCCGGGATCAGGTGCGTACCTATCTGGAAGCCAATCTTCCACAAGACCTGCAGCAAAAAGTACTGAATCATAAACGCCTGTCCAGGGAAGACTTTGTCCGCTGGCACAAGATATTGGCCAAACAGGGCTGGGTCGCCACAGGCTGGCCTATAGAATATGGTGGCACAGGCTGGACAGCAACCCAACGCCATATCTTTGAAGAAGAATGCGCCCGCGCTGGCACACCTGCCATCCTGCCATTTGGCGTAAATATGGTGGCTCCAGTCATCATGGCCTTTGGCAACCAGTCACAAAAAGACTATTACCTGCCACGCATACTGAGTTGCGAAGACTGGTGGTGCCAGGGTTACTCTGAACCAGGCTCAGGCTCTGACCTTGCATCCCTGAAGACACGCGCTGAGCGCGAAGGTGATCACTACATCGTCAATGGCCAAAAAACCTGGACCACCCTCGCCCAGCATGCCGACATGATTTTTTGCCTGGTGCGCACAGACACTGGCGTGCGCAAGCAGGAAGGCATCTCTTTCTTGCTCATCGATATGAAGACACCAGGCATTACCGTGCGCCCAATTATCATGCTGGATGAAGAGCATGAAGTGAATGAAGTCTTCTTCGACAATGTCAAAGTCCCGGTAGAGAACCTGATAGGCGAAGAAAACAAGGGCTGGACTTATGCCAAATACCTGCTAGGCCATGAGCGAACGAACATCGCAGCCGTAGGCCGTGCCAAGCGCGAATTGCAATTCCTCAAGCGTATCGCTGCCAAACATCAAAAGAATGGCTTGCCGCTGATTGATGATGCAGTGTATGCCAGCAAGGTCGCCAGCCTGGAAGTGGAATTGATGGCGCTGGAAATCACTGTACTGCGCGTCATTTCGCAAGACAGTGGCCGCCCTGGCCCGGAAGCATCCCTGCTCAAGATCAAGGGGACAGAAATCCAGCAAAGGCTGACAGAGTTGATGGTAGAAGCAGTTGGCCCTTACGGCCTGCCATTTGATCCTGCTTTCCTCGAAGGTGAAACTGAACATAGCATAGTCGGTGACGATGATGCTGCGCCTTTGGCACCGTACTACTTCAATTTCCGCAAGACTTCCATCTACGGCGGGTCCAACGAAATTCAAAAAAATATCATCACCCAGATGATTCTGGGTCTGTGAGGAGAGCACAATGGATTTCAACTTAACACAAGAACAAACACAGTTTGCTGATGCCTTGCGTCGCTGGGTAGAAAAAGACTATGGCTTTGAACAGCGTAAGCAAATTATAGAATCAGCTGAAGGCGTATCTGCAAAAGCCTGGGCTGGCCTGGCAGAGCTGGGTGCACTGGCCTTGCCTGTACCCGAAGAGCAAGGTGGCTTCAATGGTTCTGCCATAGACATGCTGGTCATCATGCAAGAGCTGGGGCGCGGCATTGTTATCGAGCCCTACTTTGCTACGGTCATGGGTGCAGAGTTTTTGAAAAAATCCGGCAAACATGCAGATGTACTGGAACAAATCGCTGCTGGCGAAGTCAAGCTGGCGAATGCACTGGGTGAAAGACAATCACGTCACGACCTGTTTGACATTGCCACAACGGCCAGTAAAAGTGGCGATGGTTTTGTACTCAATGGCAGCAAGACCGTGGTGTTGCATGGTGCCCAGGCAGACAAACTGATCGTCTCTGCACGCAGCAGCGGAGCACAACGCGATACGAATGGCATCAGCCTGTTTATTGTTGACGCCAATGCAGAAGGCATCAGCCGTCGTGATTACCGCACCATCGATGGTTATCGTGCGGCTGACATTAGTTTCAACAATGTACAAGTCGCTACAGATGCATTGATAAGTACAGTAGATGGTGGCTGGGAATTGCTGGATGCGGTGGCCGATTACGGCGTGACCCTGTTGTGTGCAGAGTCCATAGGCATTATGGAAGCAATTACCGCAGCAACCCTTGATTATCTGAAAACCCGCCAGCAGTTTGGTGTGCCTATCGGCAAATTCCAGGTCTTGCAACATCGCATGGCAGAAATGTTCATGGAAATGGAACAGGCGCGCTCCATGGCGACGCTGGCTGCCGTCAAGATAGCCTCTGATGATGTCGAAGAACGCCGCCGCACGGTATCCGCCGCCAAAGCAAGGATAGGTCAGGCTGCCAAGTACATAGGCCAGCAAGCCGTGCAATTGCATGGTGGCATGGGTGTCACCAATGAACTGCCGGTTGCCCACATGTTCAAACGTCTGACCACGATAGAGCTGACACTGGGTGACACTGATCATCACCTGGCCAGATTTGTCGCACAACCCGGCTTTAAAAGCGCAGCCTGATTGCTGTAGAAAAATCCCGACTGTGTTCGGGATTTTTTTTGCCTTTTAAAACAATAAGGAAACAACGAGGACACACTATGAGCATCAAAACAGATCGCTGGTATTTTGAAGACTTCGTTCCTGGCACTGTCATAGAACTTGGGCAACGTACAGTAACAGAAGAAGAAATCATCAATTTCGCCACCCAATTTGATCCGCAATCTTTTCATGTAGATAAAGAAGTCGCCAGTCATTCCATCTATGGTGGTGTCATCGCCAGCGGCTGGCACACTTGCAGCATTATTATGCGTCTGGTGGTTGATGGCTTCCTGGCTAATTCTTCTGGCATGGGATCTCCAGGCACAGATGAAATCCGTTGGATATTGCCGGTGCGCCCAGGTGACACACTAAGAGTCACGGCAGAAACTACAGGCAGCAAAGTGTCCACATCAAAGCCGGACAGAGGCGTCGTGAACACTCTCTGGAAAGCCTATAACCAGGAAGGCAAGCTGGTTTGCACGATTACTGGCATGGGCATGTTTGGTCGCCGCCCTGCCTAATTAAAAAACTAGGGGACATGATGAGAGAATTTAATAGCCTTGCAGAATTAAAAGACTTGATAGGCCAGGAAGTTGCACAATCAGAATGGATAGAAATCAGCCAGGAAAGGGTGAACACTTTTGCTGATGCCACAGGTGACCATCAGTGGATACATATTGATGTAGAAAGAGCCAAACGTGAATCCCCGTTTGGCGGGCCGATTGCGCATGGCTTTTTGACTTTGTCCTTGCTGCCCATGCTGGTTGCCAATGCCATCAAGCTTACTTACGTCAAAATGGGTGTCAATTATGGACTCAACAAGGTACGCTTCCCCTCCCCTGTGCCTGTCGGCAGCCGGGTACGCGCCCGTTTGAAATTACTGGAAATCGAGGACATCAAGGATGGTGCGCAATTCACCTGGGAAGTAACAATAGAACGCGAAGGCCAGAATAAACCAGTATGCGTGGCAGAATCAATTTCACGGGCCTATTAGTCCTGCTAAATTTTAACTCTTCGGAAACGAGTCCATGCCCAATCCAGATACATTAAAACGCTTCATCGCTAAAGTAGAAGCAAACGAACATGCTGCAGCATGTGAAGAGTTTTATACTGAAAATTCCAGCATGCAGGAAAACCAGGCCAAGCCCAGGATAGGCCGCGCAGCGCATGTATCTGCTGAACATGCGGTTATGTCACGCGCCAGCTCAGTCACATCCACATGCGTGCATCCGGTATTGGTGAATGGCGACCATGTCGTTATCCGCTGGATTTTCAGGTTCGAGTGGTTAGACGGCAGTGTAACGCAAATGGAAGAACTTGCTTACCAGCGCTGGGAAGGTGAATGCATAGCAGAAGAAACTTTCTTTTATGATCCGGCGCAGCGTATCCCACAAAGACCCAGCGTCTGAAATGCAATAAGGCCAGAGTTCAGACTCTGGCCTTATTGCCTCATGTGTACCAGATTAGTAAAATTTCACAGCGTAAATCGGTGGCAAATTAGCTGATATCTGATACCAGTCATCCCCTTCGTTCTCACTCGCCCATAAATTGCCGGTAGTCGAAGCCATCAGCAGATTCTTGCCATTTTCTGACACAGCCAGACCATGGCGATACACCAGGTCATAGCAATCCTGTTGTGGCAAACCATTTCGCAAAGACTCAAAGGTCTTACCACCATCCCTGGTACGCGTGACACTCATGGCACCATGTAAAGGCACACGCTTTTGATCCGCCACGGCAGGAACAAACCAGGCAATATCGGGGTTGCGCGGGTGAGCGGCTACAGCAAAACCAAAATCTGGAATACCTACAGGCAAATGCAATTGCTGCCAGCTTGCTGCATCGTCTTCACTGCGCCAGATGCCATTATGATGCTGGCACCATAAAACATGGCTGGCGAATTTGCTACGCGCGATCAGATGTGGGTCCTGAATATTTTGTTTGTCTGCCAGATCAGGTGGCATATAAGCGGCATGCATACCGGATGCGGACAATACCCAATTCTTGCCGCCATCCTCTGTTTTCCAGGCACCGCCACAGGAGATACCCAACAAGATATGTTGAGCGTTACGCGGATTGATGCATATCGAATGTATGCCAGGCGTGTCATAGCCACCGCCCATCCATTCCTTACGCTCTTCCCTGTCCCATAAACTACGCACCAATTCCCAGCTATTGCCACGATCTGCTGAGCGGAACAAGCCACCCGGCAAGGTTCCAGCCCATAGCACACCAGGCTCGTCACCACCACCCGCTTCCATAGACCAGATGGCCTTGAGCTTCCATTCGACGTCGTCTTCAGTCTTGGCATGTTCAGGGTAGGATGGCACCGCGATCTCAGTCCAGTCGTCACGGCCTTCATCGCGTCTGTGCAGCTTTACCCCAAAGTGCCCCAGGTTCAATGCCGCATAAACAGCACCATCGCGCTTGTCATGCAGGCACATGCTCAAGGGCTCCCCCAGAAAACTGATCTGATCCAGCTTCCAGCTGCCATCCATATGGATCAATTCAAACAAACCCTTGCGGGTCGCTACCATTGCTTTCATTATTAGCCTCCTGAAAGAGCTTGCAAGACATAGACCTGGCTATTTGAACCTAAAGGGTCGCGCAAGCCACTGCGCTGCATGACGCGCTTGCCATCGATAAAAACAACTACATGAAAACGCAGATCACCCTGCTCATCCAGGATATAGCCGCGTAAAGTGGGGTTAAGTTCGAATGCAGCTTCCAGCGCATCGCGCAAATTATCAGCCGCAGTTTCCACCTCAGGAACTTCAGTAAAGCGACTGAGTTGCTGGGTGAAAATCAGCCTGGCCATGATTATGCCCAGTCCTTGTAGGGGTGCTTGAGCAAATTCGCATTTGCATAACGCCGGTCATGACTGACTTCTTCACCTAGCCACGCCGGGCGTTCAAATTGCTGCTGCTCGGATTCAAGCTCAACCTCAGCCACGATGAGGTCCAGATTATCGCCAATGAACTCATCCACTTCCCAGATCAAACCTGCGAGAGGAATGCGGTAACGTGTTTTTTCTATGAGAGGTTGCTGGCAGACTGTATCCAGCAAGATTTGTGCGTCAGCCAGTGGAATGGGGTATTCCCACTCGCCACAACTGATGCCAGTTGACATACCCTTGATGGTCAGCATCGCACTTTCTGCTTCTATGCGTACTCTTACGATGCGACCAGGGTCAGAACATATATAACCCTGGCGCAGAAATGTACCCTGCCCCTGCTGTTTAAAATCCTGATTCACAACAAGGAACTTGCGTTCGATTTCTACGCCCATTACTACTCCGATCAATAAATATCGGAATTATGCACTCAATGTAGCCAAAATCGGTTGCAACATTGCTTCACCGAGTTTGATACTGCGTGAACCGTCCCAGCCCACTTCCGCATCCGGCAAATTGGCATTATCCTTGAATGGCAATTCCAAAGTCAGTGAAACGCATTTGAAGGTGTGACCAATATACTTGGACGCCAGTTTCAACACATCTTCATTGTATTTGGATGCTTCGTAACCGTATTTGGTCTGGAAGTCTGGGCTGGCCAGGCAGAAGCTATTCACAAAATGCTGCTGCTCCTGCATCTGCTTCTCGCTAAAGCCTGCCAGCATTTCACTGCCAGCCACAAAGATATAAGGCAAGGCTTCATCACCATGAATATCCAGGAACAGGTCGCAGCCAGTTTCATGGATTTTGTTCTTGACGTAATACACTTCAGGACTGGTTTCCAGTGATGGTGTCATCCATTCACGGTTCAGGTTGGCGCCTGCTGCATTGGTACGCAGGTTGCCGCGCACAGAACCATCCGGGTTCATGTTCGGCACGATATAGACAACCGCTTTTTCCAGGATGCTGCGGGCAATTGGATTGGATGGGTCCAGCAAGGCATTCAAAGTCCCTTCCACCAGCCATTCAGCCATGGTTTCACCAGGATGCTGACGCGCAATGATCCAGACTTTCTTTTCAGCCGCGGGGTCACCGACGACTATCAGGTTCAGGTCACGGCCATCAACGGTATTACCCAGGTCTTCAACGCGGGCAACAGAGGAATTCTCTACCCCGCCCAGCAAAGCCAGGTGACGCTCCCAGGTGTAAGGCTCAAAATAAGCGTAGTACACGCTGTCACGTTCAGGTGTGTGGCGTATGGTCATGACCTTGCCATCAAACTCGGTATCCACGCGGAACCAGTTGGCCCTGTCATAACTTGCCACTGCGCGATAGCCTTCCCAGCCCTTGGCATAGGTGGCATCACCCGCATTCAGGATACGCATGACGGTCTCTTGACCACGCGCGCCCTGCAAGCGAAAGTGAAACCATTGCCAGATATCGGCATGGCTATCCTTGCGCAAATTTAAATCGATGGCCCCCGCCTGTTCCGCCTTGACGACTTCGATCGCTCCCGCGTCGAAGTTCTGACTGATTTTAATTGTCATGTTGTATTTATTCAGAAATGTTTTTAAGCACCGTAGTAATACGGCGACCTAGGACTGGTATTTTCACAGTTTTTGCCGAATTATGAAAATATTTCAGTCAAATTAATGCCTAAAATCGTACAAATATTTTCACCACGGCAAGCATTTAAGAAGTTTCTGGTCAAACATAGCAATATTCGCCACGATATACTATAATCTTTCGCTCAGTGTCGGGGCGTAGCGCAGCCTGGTAGCGTACGTGCATGGGGTGCACGGGGTCGGAGGTTCGAATCCTCTCGCCCCGACCAAAAATTTGATTTAACATTTAAAGGTTACAGTATTTATACTGTAACCTTTTTTTGTTTGTGGTCAAGTTTGCGTTTGAAATTTCTGAGATTTTCACATTTCCATTTTTGACTATTTCTCTTAACATCTACCGTATGTCAGTGATTTGTCGTTATATTACTTAGCATAAAGTTCTTTTTCATTTCCAGCTACATCCCCTGCAGCTCCAAGTTTTTCTGGTTTTTCTCTCAGTTGCCCCTCAACGCAAGGAGTTATCCATGAAGATTTTAACCGCACCCACACCTAGCATACCGTTCCTGCCAAGCTCGCTGATTTGTTGCATCTTGTTGAGTTCCCCCTTGATTGCAGTATCACAAAGCAAGCCAGCTGCAAGCGCACCAGCGAAAGCTGCGCCAATCAAGCCTGGTGCTACAGGAACGCAAATTACCAAGCCCCCAATTGCATTAGCCTATATAGACCTGGCTACCACTGCCAGCGATATGCCCAGTGGGATGGCGGGTACCCAGTCTGGTGGTTTCCTAGGTGCACTGGGTGGTATGGCGCGCAGCGACAGTGGTGGCAACAACCGGGGCAATGTGTTTGGCAATACCCATTCCATGGGTTTTACCAGCGGGCGATTTATGGATGTGTCGGTATTTACCGGCAAAAATACATCTCTGACCGATGCCAGCCAAATGCTGCCGCCAGGCATGAACCTGGGCGATAGCTTGAAGCTGATTGCCCCTTTGTCAGACAAGCCAGTAAGCTACACACCAACAGAAGAAAGCCCTTCTGATCCCAGCTATGAAAAACCGAAAGGCAAGATTTCGATCTACTGGGGTTGCGGCGAAACAGTGAGACCCGGCCAGCCTAGAACTCTGGATGCCGCCAAGGCCACGCCAGAAGATTATGCAAAATTTTTTGTCATGCGTGGCAAACTCACCAAGGGTGCACGCTCGCAAGCAGGTAATCCAGCCTGGCCAAACAAGACGGATGACAGGAAAGTGCCGGTCAACGCCTCATTAGTGGGTCAACACCAGTTTGTCGGCAATGGCATACCTGAAAGCTTTAAATTGAACCTGGGCCCTGGTCATGATTTGATGGCTGCAATCGAACTGCTGCAAACCAGGAAAGAAGGCGGTGTTAGCCTGGAATGGAAAACCATACCCAACGCGCGAGGTTATTTCATCAGTGTCATGGGCGGGCAATCTGGCAAAGGTGATGACACTGAAGTCATCGTGTGGACATCCAGTGAATTACCGGATTTTGGTTTTGGCCTGGTGGATTACCAGGTCAATGCCGATGTCGATAAATGGCTGAATGAAAAAGTCATCTTGCCTGCCAATACAAGCAAATGCGATGTTCCCAAGGGTATTTTTGGTGAGCAAGGTGCAGGCATCTTGCGCATGATCGCCTATGGATCTGATGCTTATTTTGCCTATCCACCGCGCCCTGCTGATAGTAAAGTCGCCTGGGAACCAGACTGGCAAACCAAGCTACGCATGAAATCCACTTATAGCTCCATTCTGGGTGGCATGGGCGATATGGCTGACATGAGCGGGCGCAGGAACAACAATACTTCGCAATCAGAACCACAACAAAGGCCAGAGCAAAAAGAAGAGCCTAAAGTGAAAGCCACTGATGTACTGAAAGGTTTGCTAGGCTTTTAATTGTCAAACCCGTCAATTAAAGTTCATATCAGTGAAACGGTGGGAGTTTCAATACTCCCACCTGCAATCAATAGAAGTAAGTGGTAATCGCTGGTTTATTTATAGACGCCACAAGCAAACATGACATCATCCACGATTTCGTTATACATGGATTTTTGCGTCATTTCCTTGGTCAATGGATGTGGCCATTTATAATTCACCCATCCGGCATTCTTGCCTTTCGCAGCGGCCAACTGTTCCTTCATGATCATGACGCCATCAGAGTCCTTGAGGTCGATGATGTTCTTGCCTATCAACTTCTTGTTAGCCCCATGTGCGACCACAGTACCTGTGAGGTCATAGGCGACAACATACAAGTCGCGTTCGTTGAAGGGGCCTGCAGCATCGTTGGCAGCTTCAAAAGTCTTCTCTTTTCCATTGATTTTGTAATAGGCGATCGCTTTTTTGACCATTGCTTTTGCCTGATCGGTACTGCTATTTTCCGCTGCTAACAACAGTGCAGGTTGCGACAGAGAGAAAAAAGCAAACAATATCAGCGAGAAAAATTTTTTCATGATGCGTCTCCTGGAAGTACAAATATTATTGAAACCATGGGAACTGCAAGCCTGAGCCAGTATATTGCTGAGTGGAAAAGCTGTCCAGAATAGTCTTGATCAACAATTCATCAATAACCTCTTGTAATATCCACAGTCTGTGGTAACTCGCCACTGAGACGATATAACCGTATGTTTTCTGCGACGATAGCCGAGGCAGTTTTTCTATCCGTCGGTGCCGCACAATGCGGCAAGACCGATACATGCGGATGCTGCCATTGCCACTCTGAAACCGGTAGCGGTTCAATATCAAACACATCCAGGACTGTATGAGAAATGTGCTCACTCTCCAGGGCGGCACGCAGATCATCATCATTGACGATGGCACCACGGGCAAAATTGATCAGGGACGCACCTTGCGGCAATAGCGCCAGTATGCGCGCATTGATCAGGCCTCTGGTGTCTGGTGTTAGCGGGAGCAGGCACACCAGGATGTCGGTTTTTGCCAGCATTGCAGGCAACTCATTTTCGCCGTTAAAACATTCGACCCCGGCGATCAATTTCGGGCTGCGGCTCCAGCCACAAACAGTAAATCCTGCCTGCAGCAAACTTTGCGCTGCCGCTTCGCCCAAGGCCCCCAACCCTAGCAGACTAACCGTTCTTTGACTGGCTGCAACATATTCCCGCGGCTGCCATTTTTTTTGCACCTGCTGCCGGGCATAAACTGGTATCTCTCGATGTAGGTAAAGTACCCAGGTCAGTACGGCTTCTGCCATAGTGCTTGCCAGCTGCGGGTCAACCAGGCGCACGATTTCCAGGTCAGTTTTGCCCAAATCCGCGACCAGGCGCTCTACTCCGGCCCAGACACTATGCACCCATTGCAGTTGCGGCAATTGCTGCAACTCTGCCGGGTTGGGATTGGCGACGATGGCGACTTTACATGCGGCTTTTGCGGCATCGCTCATGTCACCAAAGGCAACTAACTGCTCTTCAGGCATGGCTGTCTGCAGAGCCTGTACCCAGGCTTGTGTGTGGGCATAGCCAGGCGCGACCAAAAAGGGAATGATATTTGGAACAAGATTCGATTTCATTTATCGTAAACGCTATCAAGATGATTAAAACCCTTTATTTCTATGGGGTTGCCAGAAGGGTCACGAAAAAACATGGTGGCCTGTTCACCGGGCTGCCCGGCAAAGCGTATTGCTGGTGCCATTACAAATTCGATTTGCTGCGCCAATACGCGATCTGCCAATACCTGCCAATCTGGCATGGCAAGTATCACACCCAGGTGCGGCATGGGCACCATGTGCTCACCTACCCTGCCTGTGTTGGTCGTGGCAAATGGCTGGCCCAGATGCAAGGATATCTGATGTCCAAAAAAATCAAAATCTACCCAGGTAGCCGTGCTGCGCCCTTCTGCGCAACCCAGCACGCCAGTATAGAACTGCCTGGCTTCATCAAGGTCGCGCACATGATAGGCGAGGTGAAATAAGGCTTTCATTAAAAATCTCCCGTTTGAAATAAGAGTGTCGCAACATTGAAATGCTAGCGCCTCTTATTCAAAAGAGATAGCATATAATTTTTTCTGCATTCAAAAGAAATTTTTATGGATAGCCGTTATTTGCAAAGCCTGATTGCTACCATAGACCATGGTTCCATCGCCGAGGCGGCACGTGCTGAAAACCTGACTGCCGCCGCCATCAGCCAACGCATACAGGCTCTGGAAAGGGTACTCGGCCTCCCCCTGCTTTCCAGGCTAGCCCATACTGCAAAGCCAACGGAAGCTTGTTTGCACTTATTGCCACGGGCGCGCCATATAGTCCGCGAAGTGGCTTTGCTGGCCGGTGACACCGATATTGATGGTTTGACTGGCACAATCAGGATAGGTGCCATTTCGACTGCCATGACAGGTATACTCCCCCAGGTATTGCGGCATTTGACGCAAAGCGCCCCTAATTTAAAACCTGGCATTGTCCCCGGCACTTCGCGCTCCTTATATCAGGCGCTGATTGATGATGAGATAGATGCAGCAATTTTGGTAGCTCCTGTTTTTGAGTTACCTAAAAGCCTGCAAATGCATAAAATCAGGAGTGAAGCTTTGGTTTTGCTGTCCAGACGCGTCCCGCAGGGTGGCATCCAGGCTGCTTTGCAGTCGCGGCCTTATCTGCGCTATGACCCCAGTGCCTGGGGTGGGCGATATGCTGAAAAATACCTGAAAGATCAAGATTTAGTATTGGAAGCCATGTGTGACCTGGATGCGCTCGAAACCATCGCCATGCTGGTTGCCGATGATGTCGGCGTCAGCCTGGTGCCACATTGGTCAGGGCTGGAAAAGCTGGCGCAGGATTGCATACTCACACCCATACCAGACCCCGGCTATGCACGCGATCTGGTCTTGATGAGCAAGCTACAACATCCGCGGCCTAACATGCTGACACTCTTGTCTCAGGCATTGGGAATCAAGCTGTAGAATGCGAGCCCATTTGGGTCAAGGCATCTGCCAATTGATTTTTGTGACGCGGCACCCAGCACACCTGCAATTGCTCGAAAGCTGCAGCCAGAGTCTGGGCCTGTTGGCGATACTCCAGCATGCGTGCCAGCTTGCTGGCTTTACTCTGATTAAAATCGTCGATCACCACCTGACTATCGCCATGCACGATCAAATGCCGTGCCTGATGCTGATGCGCCTGCTCAAGTGCCAGTAACAAGCCGCTGTATTCTGCGTCGCAACTATCGCCATACTCGAAATTCCTGACATACTCAAAACTATGACCATCCGGCGAGGTCAGTACACAAGCGATCTGGCACTTGCCTGGATTCGGCAAAGCTGAACCATCAAACCATGCCAGCCATGTGTCTGCTGTCTCATGCACGGACTGCTGCGAAGAATGCTGAGTCAATCTTTGCTGTAGCTTCTCTGACCTTCTTGCCAGCTTTTGGGCCTGGTCCGCACTTTTTATCTCACTGCGTTGCTCAGCCAATTGTGATATGTCTTGCAAGCCTGCATGCTGCATGCTTTGCTCCAGACATATCAGCAAGGCTTGTTCAATGGGGAGCTTTTGTAGTTTTACCAATTGTCGGCTTCGCACTTGCTCCTTGCGGGTGGCGATTGCTTTCAATTGCTGGTAGGTGAAAATGACGGGCATAGCGCTTCTAAAATTGGAGTATATTGATGTCCTGATGTGACCGCCACTAGTCGCAATCATGGCTGGCGTCAGGTATTCAAACTGGTATTCTGCATGATATTGACTTACTACATAAAGGAAATACATCATGCTTGAATTAAGACCAAATTGTGAACGTTGCGACTGTGACTTGCCACCAGATTCTGCCAGGGCACGTATCTGTACTTTTGAATGCACCTTCTGCGCTGATTGTGTGGATGGCCCCCTGCAAGGAATATGTCCGAATTGTGACGGAAACTTTGTTCCCCGCCCTATACGCCCTCAGAGCAAGCTGGCCAACAATCCTGCATCCACCAAACGTGTGCATGCAAAGACGAATTAAATTTATAACGCGAAACCTTCACCATGTCCAAATCTGTCCTTAGTCCACGTCATATTTTGATCGCCGCCATCGTCATCCTGCTGTGGGGGATGAATTTCGTGGTCATCAAGATAGGCTTGAAAGGCATACCACCTTTTTTGATGGGGGCTTTGCGTTTCCTTTTGGTGGCGTTTCCGGCAATTTTCTTTTTGCCGCGCCCTAAGGTATCTTTCAAATTGCTGCTGGCTTATGCCATGTTCATCAGTCTGGGGCAGTTTGCCTTTCTGTTTTCTGCCATGGCGGTTGGCATGCCCGCTGGATTGGCTTCACTGGTCTTGCAGGCACAGGCGTTCTTCACGGTAGGCTTGTCTGCCATGGTGTTTGGCGACAAGCTGCGACCCAGCAATTTGCTAGGCATGCTGGTCGCCAGCCTGGGCTTGATACTACTGGGTAGCGCCAGCATTGTCAGTTCAGCCAGCCAGGTTACCTTAGCTGGTTTTGCCCTGACTTTATGTGCGGCCTTTTCCTGGGCCAGCGGAAATGTCATTAACAAAAAGATAGGAGTAACCAATGTATTAAGCCTGGTGTCCTGGAGCGCCTTGATCCCTATACTGCCCTTCTTTTTGCTTTCTTACCTGTTCGAAGGTGGCGATGTCATCTTGCATAGCTTGCGCAATATGAGCTTGTCATCCGGCCTGACGATAGTTTATCTGGCAGTCGCAGCAACCCTGATAGGCTATACCTTATGGGGCAAACTCCTGGCCAGCTTACCCACTCATCTGGTGGCACCGCTGACCTTAATGGTGCCAGTAGTGGGCCTGACTGCGGCATGGGTATTACTCGATGAAGCATTAAATCAAACACAGTTATTAGGGGCTGCCACGGTCATGCTGGGTTTAGTTGTCAATGTCTTTGGCAGCAAACTTGCGTATGGCGTGCGCCGCATATTTGCCTGATTCATTCTGACATCATGCCTCGCACACAAGCAGTTTACTTTTTATTACTGCCGGATACCTTGTTGCTGGACATAGCCGGGCCAGCGGATGCGCTTTTATTCGCCAACCGTTATCAGGATGAAGTAAGTTTTGAGCTGCATTTCATCAGCCCGCAACAAAATATCAAATCATCCGTGGGCTTGCAGCTTGGACCTCTGCAAGCTTTGCCAGCACAATTTGACGCAGATGCGATTTTGGTTTTACCTGGTCTGATTGGCGGTAATGAAGTGCATACACTGCCAGATGCACAAGTCGCCATCAAATGGCTGGCGCAACACGTGCAGACCAGCCACAGACTGGTTTGTATTTGCTCTGGTGCCTTGCTGGCAGCGCACGCAGGCTTGTTGCGTGGACATAAGGCGACTACCCATCACAATCATTGCCACGAACTGGCCAGCATAGACAGCTCTATCAAGGTAGAAGAAAACCGTATTTTTGTTGAAGATGGTCGTATTAGTAGCAGTGCCGGTGTCACTGCGGGCATAGACCTGGTACTGCATCTGGTCAGTGAGCTGACCGGGCCACTGACAGCCAGCGCCGTTGCCCGCAACCTGGTGGTGTATATGCGCCGCTCCGGGAATGATCCGCAATTATCCCCCTGGCTGAAACACCGTAGCCACCTGCATCCTGCCGTGCATAAAATGCAAGATGCGATGGTGAAAGACCCGGCACATCCATGGAATTTAACTGAGCTGGCCAAAATTGCCTGCAGCAGTAGTCGCCATGCCACACGTGTCTTCAAGCTACATACTGAAGTATCAATACAAGCCTATCTGACTTCACTTCGTTTATCATTGGCGAGTAAATTCTTAAACAATACGGATTGGTCGATAGAACGCATCGCTGAGGCATCTGGTTTTGGTTCTGCAAGGCAATTCAGGCGCATTTGGAATATGCACTTCCCTGCCCCGCCTTCAGCTTCGCAATTCAGATAAACTATTGCGTTGACGATTTATCCGGGCCAGACTTGGATTATTAATTTACCCGGATTAATTTTTATAGATAGATAGTATGCTGCGCATCTGCCCAAAATGTAGTTATATACGCAAGGAAACCGATGATTGTCCTGAGTGGCAATGTCCATCCTGCCAGGTTGCCTACAATAAAGCGGGTGATCTGCCCGGAGCCCATAATAGAAGCCCCGCCCGCAGCAACAGAAATAGTCAGGTAAATGAAGCTTCGTCTTCCAGTGCCGGAAAATGGTTGATCGCACTGGTCATTTTTAGCGGCGTTAGCTTGCAGGGCTATATCAGTTACAAGAAAACCAAACAACAAGAGGCAATTGCAGCCCAAAACCGCATGGAAGCAAAAAGCGCCAGAACATCCAAAGCTGCCGGACAAACCCTGCAACAGCCAATCATCACCTTGTATGGTACTGGTTGGTGTGGCTATTGTGTTGCAGCAAGAAGCTTCTTCAAAGCGAACGGCATAGCATATACAGATCTGGATGTGGAAAAAAGTAAGGAAGACTACAATTCTTACAGAAAATTTGGTAAAAAAGGCATCCCCGTCATCACCATAGACAATGATGTAATTGAGGGATTTGACGAAGACGAAATCCGCAAAAAACTGGACCAGTGGTTAAACAAAGCTTGATACCCTGATTGGAGGATATATGCGACTGAAATCCATACTGTTCTTGAGCATCGGCATATTATCTTGCAGTACCAGTTGGGCAGGAAATAGCATACAAGATGTGCAATGGCTACAAGGCTGCTGGCAAGCTGCTGGTGCTGAAGCAGGCTCGGAAGAACATTGGCTGGCCCCAGCTGGTGGCAGCATGCTGGGCATGGGCCGCACAGTGCGCAAAAGCAAAACAGTCGCCTGGGAGTTCATGCACATACAAGAAAATGCAGACAGCTTGACATTCACTGCCATGCCCTCAGGCAAGCCGGAAGCCAGTTTTCAATTATTGTCGTTGGACAAACAAAGAGTGGTTTTTGAAAACCCCAGGCCAGAATTCCCTCAGCGCGTCATCTATCAGTTGAATGCAGATGGCAGTCTGTTAGGGCGCATAGAGGGGAAAGTCAAAGACCAGGAAAAAGGCATAGATTTCCCCATGCAAAAAATACCTTGTAGCAGATAAGATTTCATCTTATACATCAGGCAATAAAAAACCGCATTTCTGCGGTTTTTTTATTGCCATTCAAACGGGCGAAATGACGATCACAGCCCGGTATGTTTTGCGAGAAAGGCTTTCATCGCAACCACATCAGCAGTCATGACTTCAAAGCGTTGCGGCAAGGCTTCGATATTCTCAAAGCCTGCTGGGCGCTCTGCATCACGACCTAAAGCTTCCTTGATGGTTTCATTGAATTTTGCTGGCAAGGCAGTCTCCAGCACTACCATAGGCACGCCTTCTTGCAAATTTTCAAGGGCAACCTTGATACCGTCTGCGGTATGGGTATCAATGGTGATGTTAAATTCTTTTTCTACCTGGCGTATGGTTTGCAAGCGATCTGCATGGACTGATTTACCTGATACAAAACCAAACTTGGCGATCTTGCTGAACTCATCACCGTCGCTGCCTGGTTTGCCAGACAAATCAAAACCACCTTCAGTTTCGACTTTCTTGAACAAGGCCGCAACACGGCTAGCATCCCTATCCAGCAAATCATAGATAAAGCGCTCAAAATTCGAGGCCTTGGAGATATCCATAGATGGGCTGGTGGTATGCCAGGTTTCAGCTGATTTGCGTACGCGGTAAATACCTGTGCGGAAAAATTCGTCGAGCACATCATTTTCATTGGTCGCCACGACCAGTTTATCGATAGGCAAACCCATCATGCGGGCAATGTGACCAGCGCAAATATTGCCAAAATTACCAGACGGTACAGTGAATGAAACTTTTTGTTCATTGCTGGTCGTTGCGCTCAGATAGCCACGGAAATAATACACAACCTGTGCCACGACACGCGCCCAGTTGATGGAATTGACCGTGCCTATTTTTTGGCGGTTTTTGAATTCCAGATCATTCGAAACTGCCTTGACCATGTCCTGGCAATCATCAAAGACACCTTCGACAGCGATATTGAAAATATTAGGATCTTGCAGACTGAACATTTGCGCAGTCTGGAAGGCGCTCATTTTCTTGTGCGGGGACAACATGAAAACACGTATGCCTTTTTTGCCGCGCATCGCATATTCAGCGGCACTGCCGGTGTCACCAGAAGTAGCACCAAAAATATTCAGTTCTGCGCCATTCTTTGCCAGGGTATATTCAAACAAATTACCCAGCAATTGCATGGCCATGTCTTTGAATGCCAGCGTAGGGCCGTTCGACAGGGCTTGCAATACCAGCTTGCGGCCATTCTTGTCCTGCAGTACACGCAAGGGTGTAATTTGTGCGGGGGATTCATCGCTACGTGCATTTTTATACACATCCGAAGTATAAGTCTGTTCTGCCAATGCTCTCAAATCTGCTTCCGGAATATCCGTTGCAAATTTTTTCAAGACTTCAAATGCCAGCCCAGCATAAGACAGCTTGCGCCAGGCATCCAGCTCGACATCAGTGACTTGCGGGTAGCTTGTTGGCAGGTAAAGACCACCATCGGGAGCCAGACCAACTAAGAGTATTTCCGAGAAATTTTGTGCTGCGGTATGCCCGCGTGTTGAAGCGTATTGCATAAGTCGACAGGATGAGGGAAAGATTGATGGGAAGGATAGAACGAATATTCTTCCTATTATAACTTTCTTGGAGTCTTAAAACCTCTGTAAATTTGGTGGAAATCCATTTTCATGCCCGCTTCATTCGGCCTGCAGTCTTTCCGGGTGTGAGTAAACAACAAAACCATGCTCACGGACAAAGCCTATCAGGCAAATGCCCGCTTGGACTGCAAGATCAATCGCCAATGAAGTCGGTGCAGACAATGCAGCCAAAATGGCAATATTGGCGCGTGCGGCTTTTTGCACTAGTTCATAACTGATACGGCTACTCATCAAGAGAAAACCTGGATCAGATGCCTTATGGATTGCCCTGGCACTTGCCAAAGCACCAAGCAATTTATCCAGGGCATTATGTCGCCCCACATCTTCACGCAAAGTCAGTATTTCACCTTGCAGGTCTACCCAGGCAGCCGCATGGACTGCACCTGTTTGTGTATTAATAATCTGTTGTGTATTGAGCGCTTGCAAGGCCTTGTATAAGCTGGCTGACGATAATTGTTCGACAAGTGCAGTCTTGATCGCTGGCAGTCGCATGGGTAAAGCCTGCAAGCTGTCTTTACCGCACAAACCGCAACCCGTATTGCCCGCCAAATTACGCCGCCGCTCTTTCAGGGTCGCAAAGCGTGCTGCCGAGATGCGCATTTGTACTTCTATGCCAGGTACATCGGAATTCGAAATACATTCAATCTCATAAATCTCACTGGGATCTTCAACAATAGCTTCGGATAAGCTGAAGCCCAAAGCAAAGTCTTCCAGATCCAAGGGTGTAACCAACATGACTGCGTGGGAAATACCATTGTAGACCAGGGCAACCGGCACTTCTTCTGCCACTTTATCCAGCACCGTCATGCTTGCCTGACCATGAAAGCTGAATCTTTGCACCTGATGTTGTATGACGCCCGTCGACACAGCTTCTTGCCGATCTACAGACACTGCAATTTCCTGGCATACCTGCCGGCCAGCTTCTGTCAGACTCAGCATGCTGCGCTCACCATCTTGTTCCAGCTTTATCCAGCCAGCCCCCTGATGCTGTCCCACACTTTGCTCACCAAGATAGGCGATACAGCGTAGCAGGGAACTTTGCCTCACCCCCAGGTGCTTGCATAGGCGAGGCAGAGAAACTGCTTCAGTATGATTGCTTAACTCAGCCATGAGTTCAAAGCTGAGTTTATCTTGCAAATTATCCAGTGAATTCATTCAACCCCACATTAAACCCGGGCGTGATGGGTATGTATGATCACGGGTATTGATTTCGAGGTAGGCGTACGTGCGTGATCGGCAAAACTGGACAAAGGCACCAGGCCATTGGTTTCCGGGAAATAAGCAGCCAGACAGCCTTGAGGAATATTATATTCAACCAGCATGAAGCGCTTTGCCTGACGCTGCACGCCGTCATCGCACAAGCTTTCCATGTCTATCCAGTCACCTGCATGCATGCCCAGTGCCTTGATATCATCCTTATTAATGAACAAAACACGACGCTCACCAAAAACACCGCGATACCTGTCATTCATACCATAGATGGTGGTGTTGAATTGATCATGTGAGCGCATGGTCGCCAGATTGAAGACTGGAGATTGTCTTTGCCTGCGCGCCTGATGTATGGGCAAATCCACAGGCACTGCGTGGGTATTGAAATTGGCCTTGCCTGTGGCCGTCATCCATACGCGCTCAGATGCGGTATTGCGCAAATGGAAGCCACCTGGCACTTGGACGCGCTCATTGAAATTGGCAAAGTCATCGAACACAGCAGCGATTTTGTCGCGTATGCGGCTATAGTCAGCCTGCAACCAGGCCCACTGCGTTTTGCTGCGATCTTTAAGAGTCGCCTGCGCCAGACGGGTAACCACCGCCACTTCAGACAACAAATCTGCCGATGCGGGTGGATTAATGCCGGATGAAAGATGCACCATGCTCATGGAATCTTCTACCGTCACGGTTTGCGGCCCGGTTTCCTGGATATCGATTTCAGTACGGCCCAGGCAAGGCAGGATAATGGCACTCTGCCCACATATCAAATGACTGCGATTGAGCTTGGTTGTCACATGCACAGTCAATGCGCAGTTTTTCAAGGCCTTATGCGTCACTTCAGTATCTGGGGTGGCCGTAGCGAAATTGCCGCCCATGCCAAAAAATACCTTACCACCTTCATTGAGCATGGCTTGTATGGCACCTACCGTATCGTAGCCATGTTTTTGCGGCGGCTGGAAATCAAATACCTGACCCAGACGTTCAAGGAAAGCTGGCTTTGGTTTTTCCACTATGCCCATGGTACGGTCACCTTGCACATTGCTATGACCGCGGACAGGGCAAGGCCCGGCACCGGGGCGGCCAATATTGCCGCGCAAGAGCAAGAGGTTGACGATCATCTGTATGGTTGCTACGGAATGCTTGTGCTGGGTAATGCCCATGCCCCAGCAAGCAATGACCTTGCCAGCGCCCATATAGGTATCTGCTGCACGTTGTATCTGCGCCCTGTCCAGGCCAGACTCCCTGACAATGACATCCCAGGGTTCGGCCAATGCTTCAGCAGCAAACTGCTCAAAATTGGCAGTATGTTCAGCGATGAATTCGACATCGATAATTCTGTGTCGCCCTTCCGCTTGCGCCAGTTGATCTGCTTCCAGCACGCATTTAATCATGCCTTTGACGGTAGCCAGGTCACCACCGATTTTCAATTGAAAATAATCAGATGAAATGGTGGAGCCCTGATCTGTCAGCATATCCAGCGCATTTTGCGGGTTCTGGAATTTTTCCAGGCCACGCTCGCGCAAAGGATTGAAAGAGACGATGGCTGCACCACGCTTGGATGCTGTGCGCAACTCACCCAGCATGCGCGGATGATTGGTGCCAGGGTTTTGTCCAAAAATCAAAATCGCATCAGCCTGCTGAAAATCTGACAACAATACTGTGCCTTTGCCTATACCAATAGCTTCACGCATGGCAAAGCCTGATGGTTCGTGACACATATTCGAACAATCCGGGAAATTATTAGTACCAAATTCACGTACAAATAATTGATACAGGAAAGCCGCTTCATTGCTGGTGCGACCCGAAGTATAAAAAATCGCGTCGTCAGGCGTGGGTAAGGCATTGAGATGCCTGGCAATGGTGTCAAAAGCCTGATCCCAACTGGTCACCTGATATCTGTCGCTGGTGCGGTCATACAGCATGGGATGAGTCAGGCGCCCCTGGGATTCCAGCCAATAATCTGATTTTCCTGACAATTCACTGACAGTAAAGCTGGAAATGACTTCGGGCGTGGCACGCCTCGCGGTAGATTCGGCAGCAACTGCCTTGGCACCGTTTTCGCAAAACTCAAAGGTAGAAGTGTGATCTGCATCTGGCCAGGCACAGCCCGGGCAATCAAAGCCATCGGGCTGGTTGGCGGACAACAGAGTCAAAGCACCCTTTTTGGGTATGCCTTGCTCAAATATCTGTTGAGCTACACTTTTTAACGCACCCCAGCCACCCGCTGGCCTGTTATACACTTGAATTGTTTTATTCTTGCTCATACTTGCTTATTATCTCCACACAACAAATGCTATTACCACAAGCATAATTGCAGCCCTGCGGCAAAATATTATGTGGCAAACAAGATTACAGGCTAAATCTTACCAGAATCCGCCTAAGAGTATGACTATGGGCATTAACGGTGGATAACAACAAGCAAGGCTTTGGCTTCGGTTTTACCCAGATTGCGAATGGCATGATTTTTATCCGCATCGTAGCGTGCCGTTGCGCCCAGCTTAAGTTTCTTGCGAGCACCCTCCACCTCAACCTCGACACTGCCATTGAGCAAAGTCAGATGCTCTGATGCGCCAGGGTCATGTGAATTTGATACCAGGGCACCACCAGGTGCCAGGGTCAGTTCATACCATTCATATTTACCCGCCAGCTCCATCGGTCCCAGTATGCGCAGCACATAACCAGCATGCTCACCCGGCAATGTCGGTGTTTCATGCGCTTCCAATACGCGGATGGGATCAAGCTTGGGTGACTCGGATGACAATAGCTCTGCAATGCTGACACCCAAAGCATTTGCCAATCTCCATGCAACAGCTATAGTGGGATTAGCCTTTTCCCTTTCTATCTGCGACAACATGGACTTCGACACGCCAGCTGTGCGCGACAAATCCTCCAGCGTCAAACCACGCTCCAGGCGCATTTTTTGCAAAGTCGCGCCCACTTCTGGCGGTGTATTAGGTAGAACTTTTTTCATAAAGACTCTTGCATCAGTGTATAAGCTAGCTTAATATTCGATATATCGAACTTTAGTTCTAGATATTGAATTATTCAAATATTTTAGGAATTTCCAACAATAGTGTAACAGTGCCTTTGGTCTACAGATAAGGAATTGCCAGCATTTCATCAAAAAACTGGCAAACAAGGATCAATGTGCACAGCAACACACCAGATACACGGGGACACCACCATGAGTCAGACCACTTCCAGAACAAACTTCATCCATAACCTGGCCAGCAATCTCGACAATTTGCGTGAGCAAGGCTTGTACAAGCCAGAACGCGTGATTGCCTCTCGCCAGGGTTCTGAAGTCACTTGTGATGATGGCCGCAAACTCATCAACTTATGCGCCAACAATTATCTGGGGCTGTCTGGTGATGAATCCATGGTGCAGGCATCCATTGCTGCCACTGAGCAATATGGTTACGGCCTGTCATCCGTACGCTTTATTTGCGGCACGCAAACCGTGCACAAACAACTGGAAACAGCCTTGTCTGCCTTCCTTGGTACGGAAGACTGCATTCTTTACGCTGCTGCATTTGATGCCAATGGCGGTGTATTTGAACCCTTGTTCGATGAAAATGACGCCATCATCTCCGATGCACTGAATCATGCATCCATCATTGATGGCATACGCCTGTGCAAGGCAGCTCGCTTCCGTTATGCCCATAATGATATGGCTGATCTGGAAAAACAATTGATAGCTGCTGCCGACAAGCGCCACCGTATCATCGTGACTGATGGCGTGTTCTCCATGGATGGCACCATCGCCCAGCTCGACAAGATCTGTGATCTGGCTGATAAATATGATGCGCTGGTCATGATAGATGAATGTCATGCATCCGGCTTCATGGGCGCGACTGGGCGCGGCACCCATGAACACCATAATGTTCTGGGCCGCATAGACATTATTACTGGTACTTTGGGTAAAGCCCTGGGTGGTGCAATGGGTGGTTTTACGGCTGCCCGCAAGGAAGTCATTGACACCCTGCGTCAAAAATCCCGCCCTTACCTGTTTTCCAATACCCTGGCACCCTCAATAGCTGGCGCCTCCCTGTCTGTACTGGAGCGCTTGTCCAGCTCGACTGAATTACGCGACCGCCTGCATGCCAATACTGCGCACTTCCGTCGCGAGATCGAAGCGCTGGGCTTTACCATCAAGCCAGGTACACATCCTGTTGTCCCCGTCATGCTGTTCGATGCACCGGTTGCGCAAAAATTTGCCGCGCGCCTGTATGAACTTGGGGTGCTGGTGACTGGCTTCTTTTATCCGGTCGTCCCCATGGGGCAAGCCCGCGTGCGTGTGCAACTGTCCGCTGCCCATACGACTGAACAATTGAATACCGCCCTGGCTGCATTTGCCCAGGCTGGTCGCGAATTAAACATCATTAAGTAAGGGATATCCATGGAACGTATTTTAGTGATCGGTGCCAACGGCCAGATCGGCAGTGAGTTGGTGGAAGCATTGGCAAACCAGCATGGCGCAGACAATGTAGTCGCCGCCGACATCAGGCCTGAAAGCCTGTATGGCGCAAAAATCTATGAAGTCATTGATGTCTTGAACTCTGAGAGACTGGCGCAAGTCGTAGCGCAATACGATATCACCCAGGTCTATCAACTGGCAGCCATGCTGTCCGCCACTGGCGAACAAGCACCGCTAAAAGCCTGGACACTGAACATGGATGGCTTACTCAATATCCTGGAACTGGCACGCACGCGCAATGAAGCTGGCAAACCACTGAAAGTATTCTGGCCTTCCTCCATTGCCGCATTTGGCCCAAATACGCCAGCAGTCAATACGCCGCAATATACGGTAATGGACCCCAGCACCATCTACGGCATCAGCAAACTGGCTGGCGAACGACTGTGCGAATATTATTTCCAGAAATATGGTGTCGATGTACGCAGCATACGCTACCCTGGCATCATCAGCTATAAATCACCTCCGGGTGGTGGCACTACGGATTATGCGATTGCCATTTTCCATTCAGCACTGCTGGGCAAGACTTATGAATGCTTCCTGGAGTCGGAAACCACTCTGCCCATGATTTATATGCCTGATGCCATACGCGCCACGATCTCGCTGATGGATGCGCCCGCCGCCAAACTTTCTATACGTTCATCCTACAATGTTGCAGGTTTAAGCTTTAATCCACGGGAATTAGCGTTTGCAATCAAACAAAATTTGCCTGCATTTGACATACACTACGCGCCTGACAGCCGTCAGACCATCGCCGCCTCCTGGCCACAAAGCCTGGATGACAGCGTAGCAACAGCTGACTGGGGCTGGCAAGCACAAGTAGGCCTGCAACAACTGGTGGAAGACATGTTGAAAAACATTCGTGTCGATCAAAAGGCGTTGAAGGAGTTGGACCAGGCCGCATAAATAATTAACAGAGACAAGTAAAGAGGTGAATTGATGGACATGCGTGTATTCGAGTTATTTAAAATAGGCGTGGGCCCATCAAGCTCCCATACGGTCGGCCCCATGCTGGCTGCCCGCAGGTTTTTACTCGAATCTGCAGATTTGTATAAGGCCTCCAAAGTACAGGTCGCCTTATACGGCTCCCTCGCACTGACAGGCCATGGCCATGCGACAGACAAAGCTGTCTTGCTGGGCTTGATGGGTGAAACACCGCAGGACCTGGTTCCTGAAAGCGTGGATGAAAAGCTGGCCGCTCTGACCAGTTCAGGCAAGATGAATTTATTGGGTGAATACCCGGTCAAATTTGATATTGCCACAGATATACTCTGGTTCAAGCAAGAAGTATTACCTGGCCATCCGAATGGCATGAAATTCATGCTGACGCGCAATGATGGCAGTAGTTTTGAAAAAATCTATTACTCTACCGGCGGCGGCTTTATCTATTCGGCAGAAGAACTGGCAAATCCCGATACTGACGACAACAGCGAAAGAAAACCCCTGCCCTACCCCTTTGGCACCATGGCTGAATTGCTGGCCCATGGGAAACGCACAGGCTTGTCCATTACTGACATGCTGCGCGCCAATGAAAATGTACATTGCACCGATGAAGAGCTGGATGCCGGCCTGGATAAAATCTGGTCAGTCATGAAGGGTTGCATCTCTCGTGGCTTGCAAACGTCTGGCGAATTGCCAGGTGGCTTGCATGTCAAGCGTCGCGCTGCCAAATTATGGCGTGCTGCCAATGAAACGGCTGATGTATTGCCACATGATGGCCTGCACCGCGTCAGTTTGTATGCGATGGCCGTCAATGAAGAAAATGCTGCTGGTGGCCGCGTGGTCACTGCGCCCACCAATGGTGCTGCTGGCATTATCCCGGCTGTTCTGCGCTATTACGCAGAGGACTGCAAACCCAGCCACCCTGAGCAAGGCATACGTAATTTCATGCTGGCAGCATCTGCCATAGGCATGCTGTGCAAAAAGAATGCCTCGATTTCCGGTGCCGAAATCGGTTGCCAGGGCGAAGTCGGTGTCGCCTGCGCCATGGCGGCTGCTGGCCTGACCGCAGCCCTTGGTGGCACTAACGAGCAAATTGAGTCTGCTGCAGAAATCGGCATAGAACATCATCTGGGCATGACTTGTGACCCTATCGGTGGTCTGGTGCAAATCCCCTGCATAGAACGCAATGGCATGGGCGCAGTCAAGGCGATTACTGCTGCATCATTATCCTTGCGTAGTGATGGCACGCATCATGTCAGTCTGGATGATGTGATAGAAACCATGCGTGCGACAGGTTTTGACATGCAGGCCAAGTACAAGGAAACCTCCCTAGGTGGCCTCGCCGTGCATGTAGTTACCGTCAATTACGCAGCTTGCTGACAAAAAAGAAAACATAATGAAGCACTGCACAGTGCTTCATTCTTTTTCTGCACCGTCAAAGCTATAACGCAAACCCAGCCAAATCATGCGCGGTGCGCTGGGCGTGTAAAAAGTCGTCCCTTTCACATCAGAGTTACTATATCCGCCATTCGGCGTAATAGCATATGGCCCGAGTTGACCCGCCGTGTAGTAGCGCCGATCAAACAGGTTGCTGACATTGATGGAGAATTTCAAGCCTGGAACAGGCCGGTAGCTGGCAGACAGGTTAATCACTGCATAAGCCGGCAGAGTTCCAGCCCCATAATTGGTCAGGCCATCTGGCACATGAGCATTGTTCTCATTGCCACGCACAAAACTCTTACCAACTGCCAGCATCTCTATACCAGTAGAAATGTGGGTATTGAATTCATAATCGGCATGGGCCTTTAAAACCTGTTGCGGGATCAGCGGTATCAAGTCGCCTGGCTTGACTGCGATGTTGGCATAGGCATTTGCCGCACTATTATTTTGCGCCCTTAAGATGCCTGCACTCTGGTAAGTCACCTTCATCCAGGTGTAATTCAGCCCATAACCAAAATTATCCTGTTCACCGGACATGCCCAGCTCCAGCCCTTGACGCCTGGTTTGCCCGAAGTTCTTGAAATAACCAGTCGCGGCAGAATTGGCAACGAAAAGTATGTCATCCTGATTCTGACCCCAGAATACTCCTGCATTCCATGCGGTTTTTCCTGGCAACTTGCCGCGCAAGCCAGCTTCCCAGGTTTTGGAAATCACTTGCTTCAGCGCCGGGTCACCTGCCATGGAATTCGGCAGCCTGCACCCAAAATCAGGATCAGCGCAGCCCAGCTCTATGGAAGTGGGCGCCCTGCTGCTTTCACTATAGCCAGCATAGAAATTCATGGATGGATTTGGCACATAGCTGAGGCCAACAGCCGGATTGAAACGCCGGAAACTATGTTCACCATCGAGAGAACCTCGCAGGCTACCCTTGGTCGTGGCATTGTTGTACGGATAAAGTTTGTCAGTATTTTTCAGGCTAGTTTTATTATAGCGAGCAGAAAGCGTCAAATGCCAGGTATCTGCCAGAGATAAAGTATCGCTGCCAAACAAACTCCAGGTAGTTGTTTGCCCATCCAGAACTACACGCTGGTCAAAAGCATTTTCAGAGTTCTGCGTGCCGTCAGCATAAGCACTGACAGTGGTAATACTACGATCTGGATTGAGATAGCCAAACTGGCTGGCCTGATTAAAACTGGTACGACTGGCATCGTAGCCAGCGCCAATGACTATCTGATTGCTATATCCCGACGCCCTGACCAATGAACTAATTTGCGCACTCAGGCCATAGTTTTGCTGACGGCTATTGGTATTCGTGACAATGCCGTTGCACTTTTCATTTGGTTCAGCATTCGTGGCAGCCTGGGCAATACAGCGCAAACTGGGAAAAGCGAAAGCTGCACTTGTCCTGCTATTACTGCTTTCATTCACCGGGCTATAGCCATGCGCCAGTAACCAGTTTTTATCGGCCGCCTGCCCTGTGTAATACACAGACTCCCCCAATGCCTCCTCATTCAGGTCGCCATTCGTGGTAGTAGTGTGGGTATTACGGTAGTAGGCATTGCCAGACAACAGTAGCTTGTCGCTGAGATTGCTTCTGGCTTCCAGGTTCACAAAGCTGGCGTGGTTTTTTGTCACATCAGGTAAGGTAAATACGCTAGCATAGCGTTCATCCAGCAACTGCTGTTCCTGTGAGCCATTACCTGTCATCTGGGTGCTGGCCCAGGCATAACTTAACTTGAGTTCAGTTTTTTCATTGTGCCAGCCCAGCTTTCCAAAGAATTGTTGCAGTCGCGAAGGCGAGGCATCGCGCCAGCCATCCTCCTGATATTGGTTCGCGGTAAAGTACCAATTCCAGCCCTGCTGATTGGCACCACCATGTTCCATGCTGACCTTTCTGCGCGCGTAAGACCCGGCACCGATATCCAAGAATGTTCCAGCATCATGTCTGCCATCCTTGGTTTGCAGGGAAAGTGCAGCACCCAGTGTATTCAGTCCAAACAGCGGATTTGATCCTGACATCAGAGTCACAGAAGAAATCGCTGCCTTGGGAATCAAATCCCACATGACTACATCGCCAAATGCCTGGTTCAGGCGTACCCCGTCAAGATAGACTGACAAACCCTGGGGCGTACCCAGCAAAGGAGACGCGGTATAACCACGGTAATTCACATCATTCATGTAGGGATTACCCTGAACATCATTGACATGCACACTACCCAGGTAGCGATTGAAGAAATCAGAGATATTCAGTGCGCCGCTTTTATCCAGGTCTTTGCTGGTGGCAGTTTGTACAGCAGATGGAATTTGTTCCTTGCGTAAGCCCATGCCCGGCAAAACAGTTACGCCTATGATCTCGACTGTAGGGCTGACTATGGTTTCATTTGCGGCTCGCGCAAGCTGAGCGAAGCTGCCAAAAAATGCAGCAAGGGCCATCAGCGGCCAAGTAACATATTTGGGAATAAATAAGGAATTCATAGTCTCACATATTTGCCATTTTCATAATTTAATTATAGATAATATAATAAATATGAAATAAGCAAAAAAATATAATCGCTAGTGTGATCCCAGGATGACGTTAGTGAATCACGGGCAATCTGCCCGCGAATACTACAGCTACATGATTAGATGGCAGTTCAGGGCTGGATAGCAAATCCCTTGTGCCCAGTTTGCCACAGCAAAAATGCCCAATTATCTGCCTGCTCAGCCAATGCATCGTATTTCCAGGTATTGGCGAAGTCTGTACGAAACAATGCCGGTCTGGATTTCTTGACATTTGCTGCCTGCAGGCGTGCAATAAACTTGCTACTCATCCAGATAGGCGTATCAACCAGACCGAAACGCGCAGAAATCAGCATGGCCGGATAGCTTTGCCCTTCACGTAAATTCAAGTAAGGGCTGGTATTTGCCAATCTGCTCTTGTCAGTCAAAGTCGCCTTGCGCGACTTAGCCGTGCCCGAAGATTCAGACTGCATGGATGCACTTTGCACTGCTGCAAATAATTCCGGGCGCTGACTGATGGCTTGCGCCAGCCAGCGCTTGCCTGGGTTAGGTTCTTGCGCTACCAGTTTGTTGGAGCTGGTATAGCCTTCATTCACGAGGTAATCTGCCACAGCAATGAACTCATCAAGTACATCGCCTGATTTTTTTTGCTTGGAATTCTGATTTGCCGGAAGATAAATGATGCCCATCACTGCATCCTGCTCCAGCCAGGCAAGGCGCAAGGCATCAAATCTGGCCAGCTTGGATAAACCAGTGCCAGTTTCCATAGTCAGTAACAAAGGGTGCTTACCATCAAGCTCCATGCCTTGCGGATACAAAAGTGTCAACGCTATTTGTTGATTACTGCCCGGCTTTGTAATATTCAAATTTTTGCTGGCAATGCGATGAAAACCGACTTGCGGCGAACGAAACACTTCCACATTCTTGATTTGTCCACCAGCCAGGGCACGATACGATAGTGGGGCAGCGTTGGCTGCCTCCAGCACAAAAAGTGCACCTTCATTCTCACCATCCGCATTCAATTCACTAACGCGCCCTGCATATGGTAGGTTCAGCTCCTCCCTTTTCGTGCCATCCAGCTCAGTTTTCATGAGTTTGCTATAGCCTGCCTCTGCTGCATGGATGTACAAACCATTTTTTGCGACCGCCATATCCAGCAGTTCATCACTACTGGCTGGCAATATTTCCTTGGCAGCACTCAATTGCGGTGTTTTCAAATCCAACTTAAGAATGGCTCCCGAGCTTTTTTTCTTCGTGGATAACAGATATAGCTGCTCACCTGCCAGCCAAAAATTCCTGATTCTGTCCGTCGGACTGGCCAACCTTTGCCATACAGTTGTAGCGCCTTTTAACTGATCTTGCTTGACCAGGTAGAGACTGCGATCCTGGTTCTGCCCATGCTGCACCTCAGCCAATAGATAAGGGGAATTCGCGCTGGATTTCATCGCCACGACATCGCTGGCAGCAAAGCGCCTGCTCTTGCTCACACCAGGGCCAATGACGGGCAAGTCCGTTTCCAGCTTGTTTCCCAATACATGCTGCCAGATGGCACCGCGATCGCCACCAGGTTTGACTGGTGATTTACGATAGTAAATCGTGGTGGAGTCAGGCTTCCAGGCGATGTCTTTACTGTCAGTCGCAATATTGTCCAGATTATCCTTGAACATGCTTGCATCGCTGGTTTTGATAATACGCAAGCCATGCCTTTGGCGCCCTGCACTCACTAAATCAACTGCAACATAAGCAGCATCAAGCGACGGTGTAAAAAATCCCAGACTCTGTCCCGGCTCTGTCAACATCAGCAAACGCTCGGCATTGGTTGCCGCATTACGCATGAATAACTGCTGTCGGTTATCAGCAGTGGTGCGAGCAAAGAACTGCATGCCACGCACTTCCAGCAAGCGGCCTGCCCCAAATTCCGCCGCTTGCAAAGCTTTGAGGCGCTTCAGCAAGGCATCGCGCCCACTGATACGGGCCAGTGTCGAGTTTGCGAAATCCGTTTGCCTTTTCATCCAGGTGCGCACTAGTGGATCACTGAGTGAATCCAAGAGGCGATAAGGATCAGGATCGCTTTGCGTAAGCACGGCAGGCTTGGGCAATGCAGGGTAATCACCCCAGGCTGGCAATTGAGCATGGAGCAGCGCGGGCCATAACCCAAGTAGTAATAAAATCTGTTTTATCTTAATTTTTCCCAGCATGCCCACTCCAAGCATTCAATTCCCGACAGAGCGACAGTATCCGTCAGCAGCACCCAAAATAGCAAAAATCACTCGTCTTTTGAAAAAAACTTAACTGTTCATGTTCCGTTTCTTGAATTTCATCACATAGTTTCTGCATTTCGTCGCATTGCTCTGGATGACATTGCTTGACTTGCTTAATGTGCTTACATCGCAAGACCACATGAAACGCTCAGGAGAGACGGCATGAACAGCATTAAGCAAACTAATTTAACACTCTTAACCATTTGTGTATTTGCTGCTACCATAGTGTCAGTGGCGGCCTATATCAATAAACTTGCTTCAAAAACAAGTATACCTACAGTCACGATAACAGCGCAAAGACTGACAGAACAGCAAAAAATTGCTTTTGATGTCGAACAAGCTGGCAATACGATGCAAACGGTCTTCATCGCGGCGAAACGCCTGACGATTGAAGAAAAGCTTGCTCTTGATCAGCAGGACAGACAGATACAGCAAGCAAAAGTGCGGGTACATAAGAAACCACAGTTGCTTGTTTAATATCGCTCATTCAAAAATCCACTTTTTGCACAATTTGCTTCATTTAATTGTCGTGTAGCTACCTGACTACTTAGGGTGGCTACTCTTGATACTCGCAATACTTAGTCGTAGTACTCATTATTTTGCAGGCAATCATGTTAAAAAAATCTATATTCTTGTGTTTATTGTCTTCAAGCCTGCTGGCGGGCATTGCATTTTCACAAGATTTCATGTTCGCAGCTTCCGTTCCCACACAGAATGAAGATCAAGACAAGACGACAGAAGTAATACAAGAAGCACCGGTACAAACAGCAAACACTCCCGCACCATTGCAACTGGACAGGAGTGGCGTTGATCGTGCATCTGTACACCTGCAAATATTGCAACAATCGAATCAACGTTTTTCTGATAACGCACAGCCAGCGCCAGCAGCACCCAAAAAGACGGCTTCAGACGATAAGAAATCTCACGCTAAATCGGCCAGCAGCACTTAATTTCCTTTGCTTCCCCCCCGAATATCCTTAAATTCGGGGGGAAGCAAATTTTACAAGGCACCCCGGTCAATCCTTTTGCTTAGAATGATCGAAGTAGAAGTCTGCCTGACACCATCCAGCGCCCCTATCTGATCAAGCAACTTGTCCAGTGTTTCTGTATTACTGCATCGCAAGGTCAACATATAATCAATTGCACCACTGACAGCACATAAGGTCTCAGTCTCAGGCAATTGCTGCAAATACTTGATCAATCCGGCAGCATAGCGAGCCTCTACCGACAAACCCACGTAAGCCCGGACAGCAGGCTGAACCATCTTTTGATTCAGCTTCAAACCATAACCGGCAATAACGCCACGCTTTTCCAACGCGGCAATACGGGCAATCACCGTTGTTCTCGCTATGCCTACCAACTTCGCAATTGTGGTCACAGGCAAGCGGGCATTATCCATAAGCATCGCCAGGATTTTGTCATCTATCTCATCAAGATCAGGTTTCATTTCGTCATTTTGTCTGAAAATTCAGACATATTATCTCGCAAATACACAATATGACGATAACTTTACCGCTATTAACTGACAAAACTAAGGCCTAGACTTCAGTATCAATCTTATATTTCCGTTCACAACTCATTTACAACATAAACATATATTGGAGACAAACATGGCAACTAAATTAATCCTCCTGGGCGCTGGTAAAATTGGCGATGCAATACTCAATTTGCTGTCCCATACCGGCGATTACGAAATCACCGTGGCCGACCGTGACCCTGAACGCCTGAAATATGTAGAACAGGCTGGCTTCCCCAATACCCGCATCGTCCAGGCTGACCTGGGCGATAAGGCAGCAGTTACAGAATTGATACGCGGCCACAAAGTCACCATGTCTGCCTGCCCTTACTTTTTGACCCCCATCATCGCTGGCGCAGCGCGCGAAGCCAATTCCCATTATTTTGATTTGACTGAAGACGTCGAAAGCACGCGCATCGTCAAGCAATTGGCTGAAGGTGCAGATTGCGCCTTCGTACCACAATGCGGCCTGGCACCAGGCTTTATTTCCATCGTTGCCAATGATGTAGCCAAGCGTTTTGAAACCCTGCGTGACGTCAGCATGCGCGTTGGTGCCTTGCCTACCTTTCCTAACAATGCACTGAAATACAATCTGACCTGGAGCACCGACGGTCTGATCAATGAATATTGCAATCCTTGCGAAGCCATCGTTGACGGCGAATTACGCGAAACTGCAGCCCTGGAAGAAATCGAGCATTTCTCCCTGGATGGCATAGACTACGAAGCCTTCAACACCTCCGGTGGCCTGGGTACTTTGTGTGAAAGCCTGGAAGGCAAGGTACAAAACCTGAACTACAAAACAGTGCGTTATCCTGGTCACCGCGATATTGTCAAAGTGTTGATACGCGACCTGCAATTGGGCAAACTGGAACGCCGTCCAATCTTGAAGGAAGTCATGGAAACCGCCATTCCTATGACTAAACAGGACGTAGTATTGGTGTTTGTCAGCGTCGTCGGCATGCGTGATGGCCGTTTGGAGCAAGAATCCTACGCCAAGAAAATCTATGCACAAAAAGTTAATGGTCAATTATTGTCTGCCATACAATTGACGACAGCCTCAGGCATTTGCGCCATGGTTGATCTGGTAGTTACTGGTAAATTGCCGCAGCATGGCCTGGTACGTCAGGAACAAGCTGTTCTGGCTGACTTCCTGGCAAATCGTTTTGGTCAATACTATGCTGCGTAATCAAGCAGCAATGCTGAACTGGGCACAAGATCGCCGCCAGAGCTACAATATGGCGACTGGCATAGCACCCATCCAATAAACTAAATAAAGGCAGGCTTTCCAAAAGAAAGTCTGCCTTTAAAAAACGTACCGAGGCAAACAAGATGGAAAACACCACTTTGCAAGCAATCCTGAAAGAGCTTGATATCAATTTGAGCGATTATCAGGGTAGCGACATTCACAGCGTTTCCCCTATAGACGGCAAAAACCTGGCAAGCCTGCGTGCCGATACGGCAGCCGAAGTCAAACAACGCGTAGACCGCGCCCATGCTGCATTTTTGCAATGGCGCAATGTACCAGCACCGCGCCGCGGTGAACTGGTGCGCCTGTTTGGTGAAGAGCTGCGCACGCACAAGCTGGCACTGGGTCAACTGGTGACCCTGGAAGCAGGCAAAATCCTGCAAGAAGGCTTGGGCGAAGTACAAGAGATGATCGATATCTGCGATTTCGCTGTTGGTCTGTCGCGCCAGTTGTATGGTCTGACTATTGCCTCTGAGCGCCCTGGCCACCGCATGATGGAACAATGGCATCCAATAGGCGTCGTTGGCGTGATCTCCGCCTTCAATTTCCCGGTTGCCGTTTGGGCATGGAATGCCGCGCTGGCTTTTGTCTGCGGTAACAGCGTGACCTGGAAGCCATCCGAAAAAACGCCGTTGACAGCCATTGCTACCCACGTCCTCTTCATGAAGGCAGTTGCCCGCTTTGGCAGCGATGCCCCGACTGGCCTGGCAGAATTGATCATAGGTGCACGTGATACTGGCGCACAAATGGTAGAAGACAAGCGCATCGCCCTGGTCAGCGCCACTGGCAGTACCCGCATGGGCCGCCAGGTTGCTGAAGTCTGCGCCAAACGTTTGACACGCACTATCCTTGAGCTGGGCGGCAATAACGCCATGATCGTCGCTCCTAGCGCAGATCTGGAAATGGCCGTTCGCGCCATCACTTTCTCTGCAGTAGGTACTGCTGGCCAACGCTGCACTACCCTGCGCCGCCTGTTCGTGCATGACAGCATTTATGACACGCTGGTTCCGCGCCTGAAGAAAATCTATGCAGGCTTGCCAGTCGGCAATCCTTTGGAAAAGACAACTTTGGTAGGTCCATTGATTGATGCTGCTTCTTTCGATGCCATGCAAAGTGCTTTGGCAATTGCTAAATCCGAGCAGGGCCAGGTATTTGGTGGCGAGCGCACAGTCGTTGCTGGTAATGAAAACGGCTTTTACGTCAGCCCAGCCTTGGTGGAAATGCCAAGTCAAACTGCATCCATGCACCATGAAACCTTTGCGCCTATCATGTACATCGTGCGCTATAGCGATTTACAGCAAGCCATCAGCTTGAATAATGAAGTACCGCAAGGCTTGTCATCATCTATCTTCACCACAGATATGCGCGAAGCCGAGACCTTTGTCTCTGCTGCCGGTAGTGACTGTGGCATCGCCAATGTCAATATCGGCCCTTCAGGCGCTGAAATTGGTGGTGCGTTTGGTGGTGAGAAAGAGACTGGCGGTGGTCGCGAATCTGGCTCTGATGCGTGGAAAGCCTATATGCGCCGTACTACAAACACCTTCAATTACAGCAATTCCCTGCCATTGGCACAAGGCATCAGCTTTGATATTTGATCCAGATCAAATATATTGAACTCAAAAGATCGCCTTTTGGCGGTCTTTTGCTTTATTGAGCTGCAAATTCACCTTACAATTTAAGATTCGCCACCTCGCACAAACCCTCGCAACAAGCAAGCTTATGAAAAAAGCACTTTCATGCGCCTACATTAACCAGTTAGAACAATTGCCAAATGTAGGCAAGGCAACAGTTGCCGACTTGCACCTGCTGGGCATTACCGAACCGCAGCAACTCAAAGGGCGCAATCCTTACCAGATGTATGTCGAACTTTGTGTTCTGACCAAAGTCAGTCATGACCCCTGTGTCTACGACGTTTTCATTTCCATAGTAAAATTCATGGATGGCGAACCACCTCAGGCTTGGTGGCATTACACAGCAGAGCGCAAAGCCCATCTGGCATCCCCCTCCTCACTATAAGCCCATTCCTGACAAGATTACTCAAGTTTGCTATACTTGACTAAAATGCTCAACAACTCAGGGCATTCAGCTTTTTCTTGCGTGGAGTACCCTCGGAGTAATATATGCGACTGACCACCAAAGGACGTTTTGCCGTGACGGCAATGATAGACCTGGCCCTGCGCCAGGATAAGGGACCTGTAACCCTTGCGGGCATCAGCCAGCGCCAGGACATCTCCCTGTCCTATCTTGAGCAGTTATTTGGGAAGCTGCGCCGTCATGAAATCGTTGAATCCGTAAGAGGACCGGGCGGAGGCTACAATCTTGCCCGCAAAGCACAAAATGTCACCGTTGCCGATATTATCATCGCCGTTGATGAGCCCCTAGATGCAACACAATGCGGTGGCAAAGGTAATTGTCATGGCAGCGACCATGAAAATGGCCTGCACTGTATGACACACGACCTGTGGGCGACGCTGAACGCCAAAATGGTCGATTACCTGGATTCTGTTTCGCTCCAGGATTTAGTCAATCAGCAAAGACAGAAAGCATCAGAAAATCATGTAGTCGTCATGCACCATACGCATGCCAGCCACATTGCCTCTTGAATATTTGGAGTTTTAAATGAACGCCCCTTTGGAACAAAGCCTGCTTGATACACTGAAGTCACCGCATTTCCCTATTTACATGGATTATTCGGCGACGACGCCAGTTGATCCTCGTGTTGCTGACAAGATGATTCCCTTCTTGCGTGCACAATACGGCAACCCCGCCTCACGCAGCCATATGTATGGATGGGACGCAGAAAAAGCGGTGGAAGATGCACGTGCTCAAGTGGCAGACCTGGTCAATGCTGATCCGCGTGAAATCATCTGGACTTCCGGCGCGACAGAAAGCAATAACCTGGCGCTCAAGGGCGCAGCAAATTTTTACAAGGCCAAGGGCAAGCACATCATCACGGTAAAAACCGAGCATAAAGCAGTGCTGGATACCGTGCGTGAACTGGAGCGCCAGGGCTTTGAAGCCACTTACCTGCAACCAGGCGATGATGGCTTGATTACAGTAGAACAATTGAATGCCGCCATACGTCCCGACACCATCCTGGTATCCGTGATGTGGGTCAACAATGAAATTGGTGTCATCCAGCCTATCGCTGAAATTGGTGAACTGTGCCGCGAAAAAGGCATTGTATTCCACTCCGATGCAGCGCAGGCGACTGGCAAAGTACATATCGACCTGGAAAATACCAAGGTTGATCTGGTGTCTTTCTCTGCACACAAATCCTATGGTCCGAAAGGCATAGGCGCGCTGTATATCCGCCGCAAACCACGTGTACGCCTGGAAGCACAGATGCACGGCGGCGGTCATGAACGCGGCTTCCGTTCTGGCACACTGGCAACCCATCAAATCGCCGGCATGGGTGAAGCCTTCCGTATTGCAAAAGAAGAAATGGAAAGCGAACTGGCACACGTACGCGCCATGCGTGACCGCCTGGCAAAAGGCTTGCAAGAAATTGAAGAAACCTATGTCAATGGTGACATGGAACACCGTGTACCACACAACCTGAATGTCAGCTTCAACTATGTTGAGGGCGAATCCCTGATCATGGCGATCAAGGATATTGCAGTATCATCCGGCTCAGCATGCACCTCTGCCAGCCTGGAACCATCTTACGTATTGCGCGCACTGGGCCGTAGTGATGAGCTGGCGCATAGCTCAATACGTTTTACCATCGGCCGCTTCACGACAGAAGAAGACATCGACTTTACGATAGATTTGCTGAAGTCCAAGGTTGCCAAGTTGCGTGAATTGTCCCCCCTCTGGGATATGTACAAGGACGGCATTGATATATCCACTATCCAGTGGGCTGCACATTAATTCAATATTGAATGCGTATTTAAAAAACGCATTTGAGAAAATCAAGGAGCATCAAAATGGCTTATTCTGAAAAAGTTTTAGATCACTATGAAAACCCACGCAATGTTGGCGCTTTTGAAAAAGGCGACGACACAGTAGGCACTGGCATGGTTGGCGCACCTGCTTGCGGCGACGTCATGAAATTGCAAATCAAGGTAGGCGCTGATGGCGTTATCCAGGATGCAAAGTTCAAGACTTATGGCTGCGGCTCGGCGATTGCCTCTTCTTCCCTGGTCACTGAGTGGGTCAAGGGCAAGACACTGGACCAAGCCCTGGAAATCAAGAACACGGCGATTGCTGAAGAACTGGCACTGCCACCGGTCAAGATCCACTGTTCCATCCTGGCGGAAGATGCGATCAAAGCTGCTGTGCTGGATTACAAAAACAAGCACAGCGCTGAACAAAGCGCCTGAAATTAGTTTCAAGATTCGCTTCAAGAAAACCGGCAACAAAAGTTTAGTAGCAAAAAACTGGAATAAATATGGCTATCACACTCACAGAAAAAGCGGCAAAACATGTGACCCGTTATATGGAACGTCGCGGCAAAGGCATAGGCCTGCGTTTTGGCGTACGTACCACCGGCTGCTCAGGCATGGCTTATAAGCTTGAGTATGTGGATGAAATCGGTAACGACGATCAGATTTTTGAATCGCATGGCGTCAAAGTGTTTGTAGACCCAAAGAGCCTGCCCTATATCGACGGTACCGAACTGGATTTTGCCCGCGAAGGTTTGAACGAAGGCTTTAAATTCTACAACCCCAACGTCAAGGACGAATGCGGTTGTGGCGAAAGTTTCAGGATTTAAGGCTGGCGCAGATGCAGAATCATTTTGATTTGTTTCAGTTGCCGCAGCAATTTGCACTTGATCAGGGACAATTGGATGCAGCTTACCGCGAAGTGCAAAACCAGGTGCATCCTGATAAGTTTGTGCAAGCCAGCGAGGCGGAAAAGCGCGTTGCCATGCAATGGGCAACCAGGGCCAATGAAGCTTATCAAACCCTCAAGAAACCGCTGAAGCGTGCGCGCTATCTGTGTGAATTGCAAGGCGTGGATTTACAAACAGAATCCAACACCTCCATGCCCGGTGCATTTTTGATGCAGCAGATGGAATGGCGCGAAGCCTTTGATGAGGCGCGCCAGGATAATAACGAAGCCACCTTATTACGGCTCGAGCGTGAACTGAATAGCGCCTTAAGAACGCAATTGCATGCGGTTGGCGACTCGATAGACCTGGGCAAGTTTGAAGAGGCTGCATTGCAAATCCGCACTTGCATGTTTCTCGAAAAATTTATTGCAGATATTGCTGCGCTCGAAGAGTAATTTCGAATAACCCGGCAAATCTGCCTGTGCTGATTTGCCTTTTTTGGATGCCTAGCCATCCCTCTCACCATGGCATTACTGCAGATTTCTGAACCTGGCATGTCCACCGCTCCACACCAGCACAGGTTGGCAGTCGGCATAGATCTGGGCACGACTAACTCCCTGGTTGCAACTGTACGCAATAGCATCCCCGAAGTATTGAATGATGAAGAAGGCCGCCCTCTGCTGCCGTCGGTAGTACGCTATTTGCCAAATGGCCATGCCCATATCGGCTTCAAGGCCCAGGCCGAACAAAGCAATGACCCCAGGAATACCATAGCCTCGGTCAAACGCTTCATGGGTCGCGGCTTGAAAGACATCGCCTATGCCGAGAATTTACCCTATGATTTTCATGATGAGCCAGGCATGGTGCAGATCAAGACTGTGGCTGGCATCAAGAGTCCGGTAGAAGTATCCGCACAAATTCTGGCCACACTACGCCAGCAGGCAGAAGATGCCCTGGGTGATGATCTGGTTGGCGCTGTCATTACCGTCCCTGCCTATTTCGATGATGCACAAAGACAGGCAACCAAGGATGCAGCCAAACTGGCTGGCCTGAATGTCTTGCGTCTGCTCAATGAGCCTACCGCTGCAGCAATTGCCTATGGCCTCGACAATTCTTCAGAAGGCATCTATGCCGTCTATGACCTGGGTGGTGGCACCTTTGACATCTCCATCCTGAAGATGAGCAAGGGAGTATTCGAAGTCCTGGCTACTGGTGGCGATTCTGCCCTGGGTGGTGATGATTTTGATCACCGTCTGTTTTGCTGGATTTTGCAGGAATCCAGGCTGGCACCGCTGTCAGACGAGGATACCAGCGCCCTGATGGTCAAAGCACGTGAAGCCAAAGAAATTTTGTCGAACAAGCCTTCTACCTTTATTGATGCAAAACTCAATTCTGGCGAATCTGTCCACTTGCAGATCAGCGCAGCGGCATTTGCCGAAATGACACAAAACCTGGTAGTCAAAACCACGACGCCTTGCCGCAAAGCCCTGCGCGATGCTGGCCTGACTGTGGACGATATTGATGGCGTGGTGTTGGTGGGTGGCGCAACACGCATGCCACATGTACGCAAAGCTGTAGGCGAATTCTTTCAGACTACGCCGCTGGCCAATATTGATCCTGACAAAGTCGTAGCACTTGGTGCCGCGATACAGGCCAATCTACTGGCAGGCAATCGCGCTCCTGGCGATGACTGGTTGTTGCTGGATGTAATCCCTTTATCGCTGGGCGTGGAAACCATGGGTGGCCTGGCTGAAAAAGTCATCCCACGCAATTCCACCATCCCCTGTGCGCGTGCGCAAGAATTTACCACTTTCAAGGACGGTCAGACTGCCATGGCCATCCATGTCGTGCAAGGCGAACGTGAATTAGTGAGCGAGTGCCGCTCGCTGGCACGCTTTGAATTGCGTGGCATCCCTCCTATGGCAGCTGGCGCTGCCCGGATACGCATCACTTATCAAGTAGATGCGGATGGATTGCTGTCAGTGTCAGCGCGCGAACTACGCTCCGGCGTGGAAGCAGCAATCACGGTCAAACCATCATATGGCCTGGCCGATGATGAAATCACGCGTATGTTGCAAGACTCATTCACTTCAGCAGATGCCGATATGCAGGAGCGTGCCTTGCGTGAAGAAGTCGTCGAAGCTGAACGTATTTTGCTGGCGACTCAGTCCGCACTGAATGGTGACGCCCAATTGCTGAGCAGCACAGAGCAAGGACAGATCAAAGCATTGATGGATCAGGTCGCCGGATTGAAAAACGGCAAAGATTATCAGTTACTCCATGCCGCCATCACCGCTCTTGCCAATGGTACGGAAGAATTTGCCGCACGCCGCATGGATCAAAGTGTGCGCAGTGCACTGGCCGGAAAAAAACTGGATGAAATAGTCTGACCGCTCAAAGCGGCGCACCTACATATTCAAATAGCTAGATTACGAGAACAACATGCCACAAATTATTGTCTTGCCACACCCACAGCTTTGCCCAGAAGGAACTGTCATTGATGCGCCTGAAGGTAAATCGCTGTGCGAAGCCCTGGTTGAAAGCGATGTCGAAATCGAACACGCCTGTGAAATGTCTTGCGCTTGCACCACCTGCCATGTGGTAATACGTGAAGGCTTTAATTCATTGAATGAATCTACTGATGACGAAGAAGACCTGCTGGATGCAGCCTGGGGCCTGGAAGCGACTTCGCGCCTGTCATGTCAGGTTAAACTGGGCAAGCAGGATATCACGATAGAAATCCCGAAATACACGATCAACCACGCACGCGAAAATCATTAATACTGGTTTGCTATGCGCTTACTGCTAAGTGAGGCTCAACATGAAATGGACAGATACCTTCAGAATCGCCGAAGCTCTCAGCGATAAATTCCCTGATGTTGACCCATTGAAAGTACGCTTCACTGACTTGCACAACTGGATCGTCGATCTGGAAGAATTTGATGACGATCATGCACGGGGTGGTGAAAAGATACTCGAGGCCATACAAATGGCCTGGATAGAAGAGAATAAATAAATCTACCTTCTTTTTTTACAAACACATACCAGTTCATTCAGGGTCCCAGCAATCATTTCATTGTTTTTGGACATTTGGATACACAGAGCAAACACGCAAGAATCATAACTTGCTGAAACGCAAAAAACCTTTTAGTATTTTAGAATTGTTTGTGCGATCATTAAACTGTGTATCCGTGTCTGATCTGTAAATGAATGTCTGGCGAGAAATAACACTTAAAATCGCCGGCTCTACCTACCGGGAAGTGTTGCACAAGGACCTTGCAATGCAGTTTCGACATCTTTTATCTGCGCTACGCAGTCGAATTACGCTGAGACTGGCGATTATTCTGGCTGTCGTATTCGGATTGACCGTCCCAGCTGCCATACTCATTCCCTACCATTTGCACACAATAGAAACTGCTGCCCAACTCAGAAATGCAGAAGATCATAATCGCCTGGTCGAAATTCTCTCTGTCATTTTAAGTGAACCCTTGTGGCAAATCACACCCGAGATTGCCAATATCTCTAGCGAAGTCGTGTACTCCGACCCCAGGGTAGCCACCATAGAAGTCATTACCTTGCCCGACCGCAAGGAATTCATCAAGAATGATACGCGAAAAAAAAACCAGAAGGGCCCGTTCACCAGCATGGTCAGGGAAATCAAGCATGGCGGGCAAGTCATAGGCCAGGTCAGATTGACCCTGGCGGAAGATTTACTGCAAGAAAGTCTTGCATCCGACTTCCGCCGCTATGTAACGACAGCGGTTTTATCACTGATACTGGCCATCCTGTTTATCCTCGTCGTCTTGCAATGGCGCCTGGTGCAACCAGTCAGAATATTGATGGGGCAGTCTGATCGCCTGGCCAATGGCGAACTAAATGATCCTATTGCGCTAAATCGCGAAGACGAATTGGGCCATTTGGCCACCAGCCTGGAAGCAACCCGCCAGGCGCTGCAAAGATCCTTTGGCGAACTGGAAATCAAGAATCAGCAATTACTGGAATATTCGGGCACCCTGGAATCCAAGGTCAGGCAACGCACGCAAGAGCTGGAAACAGTCAATCAAAATCTGGAAGCCGCATTAACCAATGTCAATTCTGCGCAAGCGGAATTGGCGAGGGTAGAACGCATGGCGGCACTGGGCTCCATGGTGGCCGGCGTTGCTCACGAACTTAATACTCCTCTGGGCAATTGCCTGCTGGTAGCCAGTACACTGGAAGAAGAAACCCGCAATCTGGTCAGGATGGTAGAAGAAGGCAAGATGAAACGATCTGACCTGACACGCTATGCGACAACCGCCGTTGATTCAACAAAATTGCTATTGCGTGGCCTACAACAATCCGCGCATCTGGTGGGCGACTTCAAACAGGTTGCGGTCGACCAGTCCAGCGCGCAGCGCAGGCAGTTTGCCTTGCTAGTTATGTTACAGGAACTCACCGCCCTGCTCCACTCCAGCTTGCGCAAGACTCCCTTCACACTGGAACTTGATATTCCATCTGAAATACAGCTCGACAGTTATCCAGGTTTGCTCGGTCAGGTTTTCACCAATCTGGTCAATAATGCAGTCGCCCATGGTCTCGAAGGACGAGAAGAAGGCCATATGCGCTGCACCGCCGAACAACAAGGCGACCATGTCACTATCATCTTTGAAGACAATGGCAAGGGAATTTCGGCAGAAATTATTAACAGAATTTTTGAGCCCTTCTTCACCACCAAATTTGGCCAGGGCGGCAGTGGCCTGGGCTTGAGCATTACCTTCAATATCATTTCCAATGTGCTTGGCGGCAGCATTCACGCGACCAGTGTAGTTGGACAAGGGACACGCTTTGAAATCAAGCTGCCTCTGGTGGCACCAGGTGAGCCTGAATCCAGCAATCCCTTGCTGAGCAAGCGCTAAACTCAATTGCCTCCTTTGTATTAGCTGGTGCCACCAGGAGCCAGACTATTTACGATCCCCAAGTGTTTTTTCTTACCCTAAGGTATACTAGCGCGCTGGATAAGATAGCAATTCAACATAATAATTAATTAAGTACCATGCACCAATACCTTGATTTCATGCGCCATGTGAAAGAACACGGCACTCAAAAAACTGACAGAACCGGCACTGGCACTGTGTCCGTATTCGGCTATCAGATGCGCTTTGACCTGAGCCAGGGCTTTCCATTGGTGACGACCAAAAAATTGCACCTGAAATCCATCGTCCATGAACTCATCTGGTTTTTGGCAGGCTCGACCAATATCAAATACCTGACCGACAATGGCGTTTCGATCTGGAATGAGTGGGCCGATGCAAATGGTGATCTTGGCCCCGTATACGGCTCGCAATGGCGCAATTGGCCTACGCCTTCTGGTGAACACATAGACCAGATCAAGCAAGTTGTAGCACAGATACGCAGTAACCCAGACTCGCGCCGCCTCATCGTCTCTGCCTGGAATGTCGCCGACATACCGCAGATGAAGCTGCCACCCTGCCACATGATGTTCCAGTTTTATGTCGCTGACGGAAAATTATCTTGCCAGCTATATCAACGCAGTGCAGATATCTTTTTGGGCGTACCCTTTAATATAGCTTCGTATGCCTTGTTGACCCATATGGTGGCACAGCAGACAGGTCTTGAAGTGGGCGATTTCATATGGACGGGCGGTGATTGCCACTTGTATTCGAATCACATGGACCAAGTTAACGAACAATTATCACGTAACACTTTGCCATTGGCTCAATTAGTGATCAAGCGCAAACCTGAATCCCTCTTTGACTATCAATTTGATGATTTTGAGTTTGCCAATTACCAATTCCACCCTGCAATCAAAGCACCTGTTGCAGTGTAAACCCTGGATTCATGAGTATGTCATCTTTAAGTATTATTGTTGCAACGGATAGCAAACAAGGCATAGGCATAAATAACAAATTGCCATGGCATTTGCCTGAGGATCTCGCCCATTTCAAGCGTACCACCAGCGGCCACGCCATCGTAATGGGTAGAAAAACCTTTGAATCCATAGGCCGGCCATTGCCAAACAGGCGCAATATCGTAGTTACCCGTAATCCTGAATGGCAACATGCGGGGGTTGAAGTTGTTGCCTCTTTGGATGCAGCCCGTGCTTTGTTAAGCAATGAATTGGCTTTCATTATTGGAGGCGCCCAGATTTATCAGCAAAGTCTGGATCTGGCTGATGAACTGATCGTGACTGAGATACAACAGGAATTTGCATGTGATGCTTTTTTCCCTGTAATCAATCCGCTAATATGGAAAGAGACGGGAAGAGAAAAACATTACTCCCAGGAAAATAATTTGCACTTCGCATTTGTCACTTATAAAAAGATTTAGGATTACTATGTCAGGACACGGATTTCACGTACACGGCCCACATGACCACGAACTGGAACATGCAGCGCACGGCAATGATGATTTTGCCAGTAAAATTGCGGTAATGACTGCCATTATGGCAACTGTTGGTGCCTTGTTTGGCTATGAAGGTGGCGCTACACAGAATGATGCCGCCATGTACAAAAATGATTCTGCCATTAAAAAGACAGAGGCATCGAACCAATGGAATTATTACCAGTCCAAGTCCAGTAAGCAAAACCTGGCGGAACTGGCAATGGTGATCCCTGGCTCGGATGCAACAAAATACAAAGCAGAAGTTGAGCGCTACAAGTTAGAAAAAGAAGACATCAAGAAAAAAGCAGAGGCATTGGAAAAAGCTAGCCTGGCTTTTGAAGAGAAGTCTGAACAAGCTTTGCACCAGCACCATCGTTGGGCTCAGGCGATGACAGCTGTGCAAATTGCCATTTCCCTGGCAGCAATCACTTTGCTGACCAAAAAAAAATGGCTGCAATATGGCTCATATGGCGTGGCTGGGGTTGGTGTGGTATTGGCTGGACTTGCCTCGCTGCACATATAGTAATAGTAGAGTGAGAAAAAAATAATGAAAAAACTACTGGGTATCACATTATTGGCGGCGGCTTGCTCTGCAGGAGCGCAGACCGCACAATTTGTGCAACTGGTTCCTTCTAGCTACTTACCCAAGGATGTGAATTTCTCCCTGGGTGCAGCAGCACTTAGCTTGCCCAAGTACACCGGCTCTGATGAGCGCCGTCTGGCTGCTTATCCCATGTTCGACGCACAATGGAAGAACGGTGCATTTTTTAGTGCAGTGAATGGCCTGGGCTATAATTTTTCCAAAGATGCTGGAGTGCAGTATGGCTTGCGCATGTCTCTGGAGGCCCCTCGTGACGAATCACGCTCAGCCAAGCTTCGCGGCTTGGGTGATGTGAATACCACAATCGAGCCAGGTGCTTTTCTGAATTTTAATCTCGATCAAAACTTCTCCCTGGCCTCATCCATACGGTATGGTTCAGGAGTTGACCACAACGGCGTGCAAGTCAGTTTCGGCGCACGTGCGACCACTTTGCTAAGCCCTCAGCACCGCTTGTCTGCCAGTATAGGCGCGAATTGGGTTAATAGCGCCTATATGCAATCTTATTTTGGCGTAAATGCAGCACAATCTGCAGCCAGCGGCTATGCCCAATTCACACCGTCGTCAGGTATCTCGGATATTAAACTGGGCGCAAGCTGGCATTGGACGATAGACAGCAACTGGTCATTGACCACAGGTGCATCGGTGAGCCGCCTCAATGGCGATGCTGGCAGAAGCCCCTTTGTCTTCCAGAAAAATCCTGTCACAATCTTTTCTGCCGCCAGCTATCGCTTCTAGCAAGCTATACACAATATGTTGCGAATTAAGAGTACTCTGCAATGAACTGAGTACTCTTTTTTATTGCACACTTTGCTCATGCAATTATCTGGGTTTATTGAATAAAATTTATCTCCATGCGCTTTTTTCTAAGCAAGATATGGCGCAATTCCTGATTTGATGACAATCAGATGAAATTTTACATTTCCAGCCAAAAACCTGCGATTTTTTCACATTAGCCAGCCCATATCTGAGAGAATTCGCTTCTTTGAATTTTTCGGCGCGCAAGCGGTTGATTTAACTTGCCCAGGCGTCTCCCTTGTAACAAGCTTTTTTGGAGACCTCCATGAAATTCCGCTTCCCCATCGTCATCATTGACGAAGACTTCCGTTCTGAAAACACCTCTGGCCTGGGCATACGCGCGCTTGCTGATGCCATAGAATCCGAAGGCATGGAAGTATTGGGTGTCACCAGCTATGGTGACTTATCCCAGTTTGCCCAACAACAATCACGTGCTTCCGCTTTTATCCTCTCGATTGACGATGAAGAATTTGGGGATGGCACCGATGAAGAGACAGATTACGCATTAAAGTCCCTGCGTGCCTTTGTAGAAGAAATTCGCTACAAGAATGCCGACATCCCAATTTACCTGTACGGTGAAACCCGCACTTCCCGCCACATCCCCAATGACATCCTGCGTGAATTGCATGGTTTCATTCACATGTTTGAAGACACGCCAGAATTCGTGGCGCGCCATATCATCCGCGAAGCCCGTTCTTACCTGGATGGCCTGGCTCCACCGTTTTTCCGTGCACTGGTGCATTATGCCAATGATGGATCCTATTCCTGGCATTGCCCTGGTCACTCAGGTGGCGTAGCCTTCCTGAAGTCACCTATAGGCCAGATGTTCCATCAGTTCTTTGGTGAAAACATGCTGCGCGCCGACGTGTGTAACGCCGTGGAAGAGCTGGGGCAATTGCTCGATCATACCGGCCCGGTTGCCGCGTCCGAACGCAATGCAGCACGCATTTTCAATGCGGATCATTGCTACTTCGTGACCAACGGTACTTCAACGTCCAACAAAATGGTCTGGCATTCCACAGTCGCTCCTGGCGATATCGTTGTGGTTGATCGTAACTGCCACAAGTCCATTTTGCACTCCATCATCATGTGTGGTGCGATACCGGTTTTCCTGATGCCTACAAGGAATCACCTTGGCATTATCGGCCCTATCCCGCTGGAAGAATTCAGCATGGAAAGCATACAAAGGAAGATAGAAGCCAATCCTTTTGCTCGTGAAGCCAAAAACAAGAAACCGCGCATCCTGACCATCACGCAATCTACGTACGACGGTGTGTTGTACAACGTCGAAGTATTGAAAGACTTGCTGGATGGCGAAATCGACACCCTCCATTTCGATGAAGCCTGGTTGCCACATGCGACTTTCCATGACTTTTATAAAGACATGCATGCCATAGGCAAAGACAGACCACGTGCCAAAAAATCGATGATTTTCTCTACCCAGTCCACGCACAAATTGCTGGCTGGCATTTCGCAGGCATCACAAATACTGGTACGTGAATCCGAGACGCGCAAACTCGATCGAGACAGCTTCAATGAAGCCTATCTGATGCACACCTCGACATCGCCGCAATATTCGATTATCGCCTCTTGCGATATCGCAGCAGCCATGATGGAAGCACCAGGCGGTACAGCACTGGTGGAAGAATCCATACTCGAAGCACTGGACTTCCGTCGCGCCATGCGCAAGGTAGATCAGGAATGGGGCAAGGACTGGTGGTTCCAGGTTTGGGGGCCGGAAGAATTTGCAGCAGACGGAATCGGTTCGCGCGAAGACTGGATGATACGTGCCGAAGATGACTGGCATGGCTTTGGCAAACTGGCGCCGGGCTTCAATATGCTAGACCCGATCAAGGCTACCATCGTGACGCCTGGCCTGTCGCTGGAAGGCAAGTTTGGCGAAACAGGCATCCCCGCCTCGATTGTCACCAAATACCTGGCTGAGCATGGCGTTATTGTTGAAAAATGCGGCCTGTATTCCTTCTTCATCATGTTCACGATCGGCATTACCAAGGGTCGCTGGAATACTTTGCTGACTGCCTTGCAACAGTTCAAGGACGACTATGACAAGAACCAGCCTATGTGGCGCATCTTGCCAGAGTTTGCTGCGGCAAATCCCCGTTATGAAGGCGTGGGCTTGAAGGATCTGTGCCAGGGTATACATGAAGCCTATAAAGGGCATGATGTGGCACGTCTGACGACAGAGATGTATTTGTCTGACATGCAACCGGCAATGAAACCATCTGATGCTTTTGCCATGATGGCGCACCGCGAAACTGAGCGGGTATCGATAGATGAGCTAGAGGGTCGCGTTACTGCCATTTTGCTGACACCTTATCCACCCGGTATTCCACTGCTGATTCCTGGCGAACGTTTCAACCAGACTATTGTTGATTACTTACGCTTCGTGCGTGATTTCAATGAAAAATTCCCTGGTTTTGAAACTGACTGTCATGGTCTGGTCAAGGCCGAGATTGATGGCAAACGTGGTTACTTTGTTGATTGCGTCAAATCTACGGCCGAATCTGGCAAATAAAGCGGTTTTAGTCATTTAATCGCCAGATGTGCCTCCTTAAAAAGCACTTATTGTCAAAGAAAGGCAATAAGTGCTTTTTATTATACAAACGAGCAACATCGCACTTAATTTGCCCTGATTTTCGATATACAATCGATCCGGTACTTCACATTACGGACACAGGACATGGGTGGTGCAACAGGACTAATGCCAATCAAGCACGCTGAGATCAGCGTGGGTCAGGCCGTACCCTGGCCTATCTATGATGAACAAGGGCATTTGTTGATGGCTTCTGGTGTCAAGGTAGAAAGCCAGCATCAATTGGACGGCTTGCTGGAGCACGGCTATTGCAATCCAGACGCCATGTGGGACACCATACCTTCCAAGATGACGCCAATTTCCAAGCCTGCTTCATCTCAGTCAGGTTCTCCTGGCAGTAGCTCACCTTCCCCTCAAGATGCCCATAAAGATGTCCTGATGGAGCTTGATAGCGTACGCTGGAATGTGGGTGAAACACTCTACCTGCAAGTCCATGACCATACGGCCATGCGCTACACAGTCAGACTGATAGGCTTTGTCAAAAACATGTCCATCATGGTCACAGCACCAACAATGGATGGTAAGGCGGTCATCATTCGTGACGGACAAACCTTTATTGTGCGGGCCTTTCCCGGCAAGAAAGCCTATGCCTTCACAGCCTCAGCCATCAAATCTGTCTACTCCCCCCACCCTTACCTGCATATTTCTTACCCAAAACAGGTGCGGTGCACAACCATACGCCAGGGCTCACGGGCAACTGTAAAAATTATCGCCTCCCTGACCATAGGAGATCCCGAGCAAATGGCAGCTGCCACAATAGGCGATCTTAGTATGGGCGGCGCTTCTGGCGTCATCAAAAAAGCCGTGGGCAAGAAAGGAGATGTGGGGGTGCTCAAATTCAAGGTCAGCGCAGCTGGAAATGATGAATACCTCAGTCTGAATGTCATCTTGCGCTCGCAGGCCCCTACCGAAAACGGCCTGGAGTACAGACATGGTTTTGAATTTATTGATGTCTCTGCACAATCAAAACTTATACTTTCGGCATTCGTTCATCAAACTCTGGCTGAAATAGATTAATCCCCTTTAAATAAATTATCTTTCCAGCAATTTATGGCAAAGTGAAATAACAATCATTCCGGGTCATTACATCTACTTACTTTCTACGCACAAATTGCACCACCCCTAACGGTTTGTTACACTTTATGGCGGTTTGCGCCATAGGCATGGATTAGAATTGACTTTCCAGAATGAAATTTTCTGTGAATGGATAATAGGAGTTATCATGCCAACAATCAGGATTTCCACATTCAAGCATTGCTTGATTGTTCTCGCTGTTTTCGCCCTAAGTTCCTGCGGTGGCGATCAAAAGACTGCATCGTCTAATGTCAGCACACCAGCACCAGCACCAATTTCATCACTGCAGCAATTGTTTGCGCCGGCCCCTGCCACGAGCAACACGGTGGCAAACTTTAACGGTAGCCGCTCCAACTATACAATTACGTTGAGTAGCACAGGCTACTCAGTCAAAGACAACATGGGAACTGACGGTGCCGTCGGCATCTCCCCCAGCGTCCAGCAACTGGTTTTCAAGGACGTTTCTGTCAACCTGCAAATTTCCAATCTGGCCTCCAGTATTTCTGCAAATGACTTGAATTCCATTGTAGAACTATACATTGCCTACTTTAATCGCATCCCGGACGCGAATGGGCTGGCTTACTGGATCACCCAGTTCAAGAATGGCATGCCTATCAACAAGATCAGCGATTCTTTCTACACTGCAGCCATACAGGACTCTGCATTGACAGGCTATGCCCCCAATGCAAACAATGTCGATTTCGTCACCAATGTTTATCGCAATGTGTTAAGCCGCGCACCTGATCAGCCTGGTTTGGATTACTGGACCAACAACCTCGCCAGTGGCGCGGTTGACCGTGACATCGTCGTGCGCTCCATGTTGATTGCAGCACACGGCTATGCAGGCGATCCCGTTTATGGCTGGGTAAGCAGCTTGCTGGACAACAGGACCAGTGTCGCCAAAAACTTCGCCATACAGCAAGGTCTGACCTACCTCAGTAGTGCAGATTCCATTACCAAAGGCATGGCACTGGCATCTACAGTTACCTCTACAGATACCAGTGTCGCCAATGGCTTGATACAAGCCTTGGTGGGCTTTCAAACCAACAGCAATGCACCAAGCCCGGCACAAGCATCGCGCTTCCTTGCGCAAGCCAGTTTCGGCGCCAACAATGCCGATATCAATAGTCTGATCGGCAGTAGCTATAGCGCTTGGATAGACAAACAGTTTGCCATACCACAGAAGCTGCACCGCAGTTATATGGATGCCCAGGCTGCAGGCTTTATCAATGGATTGAAAGATCTCAGTCAAAATAATTTCTTTGAATCCTACTGGCAGCAAGCAATTAAGGGGGATGATCAGTTAAGGCAACGTGTCACCTTCGCACTTTCGCAAATCATGGTAATTTCCTTCCAGGATAGTAATGTCGCCAACTATCCACGCGGCGTTGCAGGATATTACGATACGCTGGCAGCAAACTCTTTTGGTAATTTCCGCAATCTGCTGGAAGCCGTCAGCCTGCATCCCATGATGGGCACTTATCTGACTTCCTTGCGCAATCAAAAGGAATCTGGAACTCAGGTACCAGATGAAAACTATGCACGCGAAGTCATGCAGCTTTTCACCATAGGCCTGTATCAGTTGAACCAGGATGGCAGCAATGTCCTCAGTGGTGGCAAGCCAGTAGAGACTTATTCCAGCTCAGACATTGCAGGTCTGGCTAAAGTCTTTACCGGCTGGAGCTGGGCCGGCCCGGACAAGAGTGATACCCGTTTTTTTGGCGGCAATGCAGATGCCAACCGCGATTGGCTGCCTATGCAAAGCTATCCCAAATATCATTCTGTCTCGGCAAAGACCTTCCTGGGCGTGACTATTCCCGCGCAATCACCAGCCAATCCTGAGGCCAGCCTGAAAACTGCCCTGGACACTTTATTCAATCACCCAAATGTTGGTCCTTTCATAGGAAAACAGTTGATACAACGCTTGGTCACCAGTAACCCTAGCCCACAATATATATCCCGGGTGGCCGCTGCCTTCAATAATAATGGCTCAGGCGTCAGAGGTGATATGCGCGCAGTCATCAAGGCCATTTTGCTGGACAATGAAGCGCGCACCGATACCACTTTGGCTTATGCCAATACTGGCAAACTGAGAGAGCCCGTCTTGAGACTGGCTAACTGGATGCGTGCATTTAACGTCAATTCCACATCCGGCCGCTTCCTCATGACAAGCATGGATGATCCCCTGAGTGGCTTGTCTGAAACACCGATGCGTGCACCTTCCGTATTCAACTATTATCGTCCGGGTTATGTGCCGCCAAATTCCAGTATTGCCAATGCTGGCCTGGTAGCACCAGAAATGCAGATTACTGGCGAGACTTCGGTAGTTGGTTATCTGAACTTCATGCGCGATGTCATTCCAAATGGCACAGGTTCCTCACGTGATGTCAAAGCCGATTACACCAGCCTGATTGCGTTGGCAGCAACACCGGATTTATTGCTGGATCAGTTGAACCTGAACTTGATGGCAAATCAAATGAGCAGTAACTTGCGCAGCCAGATTTTGACGGCAGTGAATTCTGTCGCCATCCCAACCAACAATGCAGCCAATGCAGATACGGCGAAAAAGAATCGTGTTTACCTGGCAATTTTCCTGACTATGGCTTCACCTGAATACCTGGTCCAAAAATGAAGGGGATACATCATGACTAAAGTTAACGCTTCACGCCGCCAGTTTTTGCGCGTTTCTACCGCCTTGGGTGCTGCAGGTGCCGCAGGTAGTGCAAGTCTGCCATTTGCGCTTAATTTAGCAACCATGGGTTCCGCAGCCGCACAAACCTCGCCGGGTGGCTACAAGGCGCTGGTCTGTCTGTTCCTGTATGGTGCCAATGACCATGCCAATACTGTCCTAGCAACAGACAGTGGCTCCTGGAGTCAATACACCACAGTACGCACCACCAATGAGGCAGGCTCGATTGCCTTGCCACCCGTAGGCAGCAGCGGCGGGGTCATCGCAATTAACCCCAGCACGACACAAGCAGGCCGCAGCTTTGCTCTGCATCCGCAACTGGGGCCTTTGAAAACCTTGTTTGACAATGGCCGCGCAGCCATACTGAGCAATGTTGGTCCATTGATAGTGCCAACGACACTGGCACAATACAAGGCAGCCAGCGTGCCCTTGCCACCGAAACTGTTTTCCCATAATGATCAGCAATCGCTATGGCAAGCTTATGCACCTGAAGGCGCAGCCTATGGCTGGGGTGGTCGCATGGGTGATATGCTGGCCTCGACCAATGCTTACCCGGTATTTACGGCAATATCAGCATCAGGCAATGCCGTATTTCTGGCTGGCCGCTCTGTCAATCAATACCAGGTCAGTGCCTCAGGCGCAGTGCCCATCAATAGCTTGAGCGGTAGCTTGTTTGGCTCCAGTGCTGCTGGCAATCCTCTAAAAAATATCATCTCCGCTGATAGTGCCAATTTGTTCCAGAAGGAACACGCTGCAGTCACCAATCGCTCCATCAATGCGCAAACCTTGCTCAGTCCGGCAATGGCTGCGGCTGGTGGGAATGGCGTACCCAACCCGACCCAATACACCAACCCCAACACAGGCAACCTGACCAACAATGCCCTGGCATCACAATTGCAAACTGTGGCAAGGATCATCGCTGGGCGCAGTGCACTAGGGGCACAAAGGCAAGTGTTTTTCGTCAGCCTGAGTGGTTTTGATACCCATGATTTTCAACGCACCAACCATGCAGACCTGATGGCCAAGCTGGCTCATGCCATCAGCTATTTTGATGGTGTACTTGGCAATTTGCAGGGCACGGACCTGCGCAAGCAAGTGACCCTGTTCACTGCCTCTGATTTTGGCCGTACCTTTACCAGCAACGGCGACGGTACGGACCATGGCTGGGGCTCGCACCATTTCATCGTTGGTGGTGCAGTCAAGGGTAATAATATTTATGGTGAATTCCCAGTCACTGGTCTCAAGCACAACCTGGACGTAGGTTCAGGTAGCCTGCTGCCACAGATTTCGGTTGACCAGTATGGCGCTACCCTGGCCAACTGGTTTGGCCTCAGCACCACACAAATTAATGATATTTTCCCAAATATCACTAATTTTTCCAATCGCAATTTGGGATTTTTTGCCTGATTAGTGATTGCAACTGCTGTAATGACAACTGCTGTCCGGTCTTGAAAGCCGGACAGACAGTGCTCACAACAGGTAATCAGAATATCGACCTGGCAGTCAGCGTCGTGAAGCGTTCCAGCGCATAAGTACCTGCCAGCGAATTGCCGGTTGCATCCAGGCCCGGCGACCATACAGCCACAGCCAACTCGCCCGGCACCAAGGCTAAAATACCGCCGCCCACCCCGCTCTTGGCTGGCAAACCCACGCGATAAGCAAAATCGCCTGCAGCATCATAAGTGCCACAAGTCAGCATCAGTGCATTCAAGCGCTTGGATGAACTGGCATCCAGAATTTGTTGCCCACTCCAAGGGATGCTGCCATGATTGGCAAGGAAGCTGCCAGCCTTGGCCAATTCAGCACAAGTCATCGTCAGCGAGCATTGGCGGCAATAACTGTCGATAACGGTTTTGACAGGATTGTGCAGATTGCCAAAATCCTTCATCAAATGGGCAATGGCATAATTGCGGTGCGCAGTCTGGCGCTCAGACTGCGCAACTGCCATATCAAAATCGATAGCAGGCTCGCCTGATATAGTCCTGGCAAACTGCTGGACTGCAATATCCGATTGCACAAAGCGCGCCGACAAAATATCGGCAATGACCAGCGCACCTGCATTGATGAAGGGATTACGCGGCTTGCCACGTTCATATTCCAGCTGCACCAGGGAATTGAATGGGTTGCCGGAAGGCTCGCGCCCTACCCGCTCCCAAATCGCATCGCCTTCGCGGGAAAATGCCAGCGCCAGGGCAAACAATTTGGTGACGCTTTGCAAAGAAAATTTTTGTTGGCTGTCACCTATGTTGTAAGTGCTGCCATCCAGGCAATACACAGCCATGCCAAAATGCTGTGCTGACACTTTGGATAACTCAGGGATATAGGAAGCCACTTTCCCTTGAGCCAATAAAGGCTGGACTTCAGAAAAAATGGTCTGAAGTATGGTTGCGTAATCCGGCTGCATCAATTTCTTGTATTCAGGTTTTCGGCAAAGTCACGCCAACCTGGCCCTGATATTTACCACCACGGTCTTTATAAGACGTTTCGCAAACTTCATCACTTTCAAAAAACAGCACCTGGGCGCAACCTTCACCTGCATAAATCTTGGCTGGCAATGGTGTGGTATTAGAAAATTCCAGCGTCACATAACCTTCCCATTCAGGCTCAAACGGCGTGACATTGACGATGATGCCGCAGCGCGCATAAGTGGATTTACCCAGGCATATTGTCAATACACTACGTGGAATGCGGAAATATTCCATCGTGCGTGCCAGCGCAAATGAGTTCGGTGGAATGATGCACACATCACCCTTGAAATCGACAAAGGATTTTTCATCGAAATTTTTTGGATCAACAATGGTGCTGTTGATATTCGTAAAAATCTTGAATTCGTCGGCGCAACGTATATCGTAACCATACGAAGAAGTGCCGTAGCTGACGATGCGATTACCATCACGCTCACGCACCTGACCAGGCTCAAACGGCTCTATCATGCCGGTTTGCTCTGCCATACGGCGTATCCACTTGTCTGATTTGATGCTCATGTGCTTCTCCTGCCAAATTAATATTGGCGCGATTTTACGCGAAAACAGCTATATCTAATATGGAATTAGCTCTCGAAAGCATAAACAAATTTGAGGAATTTTCTACCCTGGCATTCGCCATGCAGACATCTCGCATCGTGCAGCCCAGCCAAATTCGCAATTCAAAGAGTGAAATCAATTGGCAAAAAATTCACTTCAGATTTATGCAAGCTTTTGATTTTTCAGAAGAATTTCCTTTCATACGAGCAAATTTAACAGCTTTCCGGTACAATTCCGCCCATGAACGCTCAGCCTAAAAATCTATTCTCCTTTCCCCGTTTCCGTCCAGAAGTTGGCGGGAAAAATACCGCACCATTTTTACCCATGTCACGCACCGAAATGGATGCACTGGGTTGGGATAGTTGCGACGTTATCCTCGTCACTGGCGATGCCTATATCGATCACCCCAGCTTTGGCATGGCCTTGATAGGCCGCCTGCTGGAACATCATGGCTTCCGTGTTGGCATCATCAGCCAGCCAGACTGGCAGTCTGCCGATGCTTTCCGCGCTTTAGGTAAACCGAATCTGTACTTTGGCGTCACAGCAGGCAATATGGATTCCATGGTGAACCGCTACACCGCTGACCGCAAGATACGCTCTGAAGATGCTTATACGCCAGATGGCGACCGCACCAAGCGTCCGGACCGTGCCCTGGTGGTTTATGCCCAGCGCGCCCGTGAAGCTTACCCGGACGCCAATGTCGTCGCTGGCAGCATAGAAGCCAGTTTGCGCCGTATTGCCCATTATGATTATTGGTCTGACAAGGTAAGACGCTCCGTCCTGCCAGATTCCAAGGCTGACATACTCTTGTTTGGCAATGCCGAACGCGCATTGATTGATCTGACTCACCGCTTGGCGAATGGCGAAGCCATCAAGGATATCCGTGATTTGCGCGGCACTGCCTTCATGACACCAAAAGGCTGGTTGCCAGATGAAGATTGGACAGAGATCAATTCTGTCAAAATTGATACCCCAGGTAAGATAGAAGCGCATACCGATCCGTATGCCATGGTCCCCGAGAAAGAAGCAAAATGCGCCACTGGCGATGCGCCTGTGGCTACTGTCGCCTCTGCGGAAGCCAAGCCTGAAGTCAAAGCCGAGACCAAGGCTGACGTCGTGCAATTGCAAGCCATACGCATCATGAGCCGCGAAGAACGCCAGCTCATGCTGCGCAACAAACAACACAAATCTGTCATACGCCTGCCTTCCTTTGATGAAGTCAAGGAAGATGCCGTGTTGTATGCCCATGCCTCGCGCGTATTCCATCTGGAAGCCAACCCAGGTAATGCCAAGGCACTGGTGCAGGGTCATGGCGACCGTGATGTTTGGCTAAACCCGCCACCGCTGCCGCTGGCCATGGATGAGATGGATGGCGTATATGACCGTGCCTATGCACGCGCACCCCACCCAGCCTATGGCAAGGCACGCATACCGGCCTGGGAAATGATACGTTTCTCGGTCAATATCATGCGCGGCTGCTTTGGTGGCTGTACCTTCTGCTCGATTACCGAGCATGAAGGCCGCATCATACAAAGCCGCTCTGAACCTTCAATTTTGCGTGAGATAGAAGAAATCCGCGACAAGGTCAAAGGCTTTACCGGCACCATCTCTGATCTGGGTGGCCCCACAGCGAACATGTACCGCCTGGCCTGCAAAGACAAGAAGATAGAAGAATCCTGTCGCCGCCTGTCTTGCGTCTACCCAAGCATCTGCTCAAACCTGGGGACTGACCACAGCAAGCTGATCTCGATTTACCGCAAGGCGCGCGCCCTGCCTGGCATCAAGAAGATACTGGTCAGCTCTGGACTGCGCTATGACCTGGCAGTACGCTCACCAGAGTATGTAAAAGAACTGGTCACGCATCACGTCGGCGGCTTGCTGAAGATAGCGCCTGAGCATACCGAGGCTGATACTTTGTCCAAGATGATGAAGCCCGGCATAGGTAGCTATGATGAGTTCAAGGCGATGTTCCAAAAGTATTCGAAAGAAGCTGGCAAGGAACAATACCTGATCCCTTACTTCATTGCTGCCCATCCAGGCTCTACCGATGAAGACATGGTCAACCTGGCAGTCTGGCTCAAGAAAAATGATTTCAAGCTCGATCAGGTGCAGACCTTCATGCCGACCCCTATGGCGCTGGCGACCACCATGTACCATACCCGCAAGAATCCGCTAAAGAAAGTCACTGCAGATTCTGAAGTGGTAGAAACTGCACGCTCAGGCAAGATACGCAAGCTACACAAGGCATTGTTGCGCTATCACGCACCAGAAAACTGGGAAATCATCCATGAAGCCCTGGTGCGCATGGGCAGGCGCGATTTGATAGGTAGCGGGCCAAGGCACTTAATCCCGCTACGCCAGCCCCATATCGCGATTACCATCGATGAAAGTGGTGTCGCCAATGGCAAACGGGTAGCCGCACCAAAAATTGATACTTTTGGTAAAAAGTCATATGCACGTGCTGCTGCAAATGCAAAAACGACACCAGGCAAACCTGCATCCACCAGCCCGGCGCGGCCTGGGCTGGCATACAAGTCGGCCAAACCAAAAGCGACGACCGGCAAGACTGGTAGACGTTAAGAAATTAGAAATAAGCAACAATAATCTGAAAAAAATGAAAGCTGTGTAGCCCTGCATCGGGCAACGCAGCTTTTTTTTGTGCTTGCCCTTTTCATGTCCTGCCACTGATGTAGAATCAAATCATCACTTGCCACCAAGTCCAGGTTATCAACACTACAGGGAGGAAGTATGAAACACATGAAAACAGTATTAATACTTGAGCATACTGAAGAGGTTTTCGATAAGCTCACCTGCGATGTGTGCGGTGCAGAATCAAAATGGGATGAAAACTGGGCAAGCAAAGAACACGAAAAATCCATCACCACCCTGCAACTAGAAGAGGAAGAGTCCTTCCCCCATGGCGGCCAGTCTACCCAGACGCAATACCATATCTGTCCATCCTGCTTCAAAACTCACCTGGCAAAGTGGATGGAAAGCCACAGGGAATCGAAACCTACCATCACCAACTCAGTCTGGTAAAGACGCGCACCATATTGAATGTAAACTTTGGCAAGTGATCAATAAACCCCGGCAAATCTGCCAGGGTTTAATGTCATTTAAGCATATCCATGTGAGCAATTTATATCAAGCGCGTTACAGCAAGCGCCTTACAGCAAGGTATAATGCAAGGTTTGATTGCATTAGAAAAGTATAAAATCATGGAAGCTGAACGCCTCAATAGCCTGTCCGCCCTGCTCGCCGACCTGACCGTCCGCGAAGCCGAACTTCGGAGGTATCTTTGACTTCGATATCAAGTCAGAGAAACTGGAACAAGTCAACGCCGAACTGGAAGACCCTGCCGTCTGGAATGACCCCAAGCGCGCCCAGGAACTAGGCAAAGAAAAAAAATCCCTGGAAAACGTCGTCAACACGCTTGTCAAAGCGGATAGCGGCCTGCGCGATGCGAATGACCTGTTCGCCATGGCGCGCGAAGAAAATGACGACGACACCCTGGAAGCCATAGAAGTTGATGCCCAGAGCCTGCGTGAACTGGTTGAAGGCATGGAATTCCGTCGCATGTTCAATAACCCTATGGACCCGAACAACTGCTTTATCGATATCCAGGCTGGTGCCGGTGGCACGGAAGCACAGGATTGGGCATCGATGCTGTTGCGTCAATATTTGCGTTATTGCGAACGCAAGGGCTTCAAGGTCGAAATCATGGAACAGTCAGACGGCGACATCGCTGGTATCAAGACAGCCACCTTGAAAGTGGAAGGCGAATACGCCTATGGCTTCCTGCGCACAGAAACTGGCGTACACCGCTTGGTACGCAAATCGCCTTTCGATTCCAACAATGGTCGTCACACTTCTTTCTCCAGCCTGTTTGTCTACCCTGAAGTAGATGATTCTTTTGAGATCGACATCAACCCGGCGGATGTGCGTACCGATACTTACCGCGCCTCTGGTGCTGGTGGTCAGCATATTAATAAAACCGATTCCGCTGTTCGTTTGACGCATGGCCCTTCGGGCATCGTCGTGCAATGTCAGAATGACCGCAGCCAGCACAGGAACCGTGCAGAAGCATGGGAAATGTTAAAGGCCAAACTGTTTGAACTCGAATTGCGCAAGCGCATGAGTGAAAAGCAAAATCTGGAAGATTCCAAGACCGACGTAGGTTGGGGTCACCAGATTCGCTCTTATGTACTGGATCAATCCCGCATTAAGGATTTACGCACGAATTTTGAATCTGGCAACACCAAGGCAATTCTGGATGGTGACCTGGATGAATTCATTGCGGCATCCTTAAAGCAAGGCGTTTAAGTTTAATACCGTGCGCAGGCATTCGCCTGCGCTGCCTTAAAGAATCAAAACCTGCAGGCCAAATGCCTGCCCTCCCCTAGGGAAAATTATGTCTGATATCAATAACACGACAGCAGGTGAATTGCCTGTTGATGAAAACTCCATCATCGCCGAACGTCGCGCCAAACTTGATGCTATCCGCTCCAAAGGCGTAGCATTTCCAAATGATTTCCGCCCACAGCACAAGGCTGCGGAACTGGCAGAGAAATACGGCACAATGAGCCGTGAAGAACTGGAAACACTGAATGTTGAAGTCAGTGTCGCTGGTCGCATGATGTTGAAACGTGAAGCTGGCAAAAAAGCTGCATTCGCGACCTTGCAAGATGCATCCGGCATGAAGGCTGATGGCCGCATACAATTATATGTCACTACAGACAAAACTGGCGAAGCTGAAATGGAAGCCTTCCGCCACTATGACCTGGGCGACATCCTGGGCATAGAAGGTGTATTGTTCAAAACAAAAACTGATGAATTGACAGTCAAGGTCACGACCTTGCGCATGCTGACCAAGTCCCTGCGCCCTTTGCCGGACAAATTCCATGGCCTGGCCAATCAGGAAACCAAATACCGCCAGCGTTATGTCGACCTCATCATGAGCGAAGACACGCGCCGCACTTTCAAGGCGCGTACCGCAGCCATGAACTCTATCCGCACATTCATGAACAGCAATGATTTCATGGAAGTGGAAACACCGATGCTGCACGTGATACCTGGCGGCGCTGCTGCCAAGCCTTTCATCACCCATCACAATGCGCTGGACATGCAAATGTATTTGCGTATCGCGCCTGAGCTGTATCTGAAACGTCTGGTAGTCGGTGGTTTCGATCGCGTGTTTGAAGTGAACCGCAACTTCCGCAACGAAGGTGTATCGCCACGCCACAATCCCGAATTCACGATGATGGAATTCTATGCGGCCTATGTCGATTACAAATGGCTCATGGACTTCACGGAACAAGTCATACGCAAAGCTGCCGAAGATGCGCATGGCACAGCCGTATTGACTTACCAGGGTCGCGAACTGGATTTGAGTAAGCCCTTCCAGCGCCTGACCATCGTTGGTGCCATCAATAAATATGCGCCGGGTTACACTGGCGAGCAATTAAATGATGCTGAATTCATCAAAAAAGAATTGCTGAAGTTTGGCGTCAAACCTTTCGCTACAGCTGGTCTGGGTGCATTGCAACTGGCACTGTTTGAAGAAACTGCAGAAGCACAATTGTGGGACCCGACCTATATCATCGATTACCCTGTTGAAGTCTCGCCACTGGCACGTGCCTCTGACACAGTTGCAGGCATCACTGAGCGTTTCGAGCTGTTCATGACAGGCCGTGAAATCGCCAATGGCTTCTCGGAATTGAATGATGCAGAAGACCAGGCAGCGCGCTTCCAGGCACAGGTTGCAGCAAAAGATGCTGGCGATGAAGAAGCCATGTACTACGACGCTGATTATATCCGCGCCCTGGAATATGGCCTGCCACCGACTGGCGGCTGCGGCATAGGCATAGACCGTTTGATGATGTTGATTACAGATTCACCTAACATCCGTGATGTGATTTTATTCCCGCATTTGCGCAGGGAAGATTAATAATTGACATAGTCAAGCATAAATAAGGAAGGGACTGTAAAATTTACAGTCCCTTTTGCTTTATATCGCATCCCTCTCTTACATTTACCCATGCCACCTGTTCATCCACTTAAGAAACTGTTCCAGTATGCCAAGGCCTATCGCAGTGATTTTCGTCTGGCGACCATTTATTCCATATTAAATAAATTCTTTGATGTTTTGCCGGAAGTCTTGATTGGCGTCGCGGTTGACATCGTTATCAATGGCGACAAGAGTTTTTTGGCAAAACGGGTACTCAGTAGTTTTGGCATTACCGACACCTGGCATCAATTGATGTTGCTGGGTGCAGTGAATGTCTTGATCTGGGGTGGCGAATCCTGGTTTGAATATCTGCTGTCCATCAAATGGCGCAAGCTGGCGCAAAACCTGCAACATGATTTGCGCCTGGATACCTATGACCATGTGCAAAAACTGGAGATGGCCTATTTTGAAAACCAGCGCACTGGTAATCTGATGTCCATCCTGAATGAAGATATCAACCAGATGGAACGTTTTCTGAATGGCGGTGCAAACCAGATCATCCAGGTTATCTGTTCTTCCATCATGGTCAGCGCCGTCTTTTTCGCCTTACAGCCATCGCTGGCCGTGATCTCCCTGCTACCAGTGCCATTGATATTGGTAGGCGCATTCTGGTTCCAAAAACGCCTGGCACCACGTTATTCCGAAGTACGTGAAGCCGCTGGCGATGTCAGTGCTCGCTTGAATAATAATTTGCTGGGCTTGGCCACGATCAAGGCCTTCGCCACAGAAAGCTTTGAGAAAAATCATATAGCAGAAGCCAGCAATGCCTATCGCCAGGCAAACAGCCAGGCGATTGCCATCAGTTCCGCCATCACACCGATCATCCGCATGGCTATTCTGGCTGGCTTTACCGCTACCCTGGTCTACGGTGGCTGGCTGACCTTGCAAGGCGAACTGGCAGTTGGTGCATATTCTGTACTGGTCTACCTGACACAGCGCCTGCTATGGCCCATGACTGGTTTAGCTGAAGTGGCAGATATGTATCAACGCTCTATGTCGGCCATAGACCGTGCCATGGGTTTGCTGGATACCAAAATCAATATCCCTTACGAAGGCAAACATATTGCGCCCGCACAGGTCAAAGGTGATTTGCACTTCAATCAAGTCGATTTTGCTTACGGCGACCAAAAGACCTTGCAGCAAATCAACTTGCATATCCCTACTGGCAAGACTGTGGCCTTTGTTGGTTCTACTGGCTCCGGCAAATCGACCCTGGTAAAACTGCTTTTGCGCTTCTACTCTGCACAAGCGGGGAAAATCACTCTGGACGGCATAGAGATCAATGACATCAATCTGCAAGACTTGCGACGCTGCATAGGCTATGTCGCCCAAGATAGCTTCCTGACCGATGGCACGATAGCAGACAATATTGCCTATGGCATGCAAGATGCGGATGAAGTCGCGATCAGGGATGCAGCACAGGCAGCGGAAGCCATGGAATTCATTTCCAAACTGCCGTTGGGCTTTGCTACCCGTATCGGCGAACGCGGGCAAAAATTGTCTGGCGGCCAACGCCAGCGCCTGGCATTGGCCCGAGCAATTTTAAAAAATCCGCCTATATTGGTACTGGATGAAGCCACCAGTGCCGTCGACAATGAAACTGAAGCAGCAATCCAGCGTAGCCTGGATGTCGTCAGCCGCAACCGCACTACTATAGTCATTGCCCATCGCCTCTCTACGATTCGTCAGGCTGATTGCATACATTTGCTGGAAGCTGGCAAGATTATAGAGAGTGGTACACATGACGAGTTGTTGACACTTAATGCTGGCTATGCTGCCTTGTGGCGCTTGCAAACTGGCGAGCGCAATCATGGATAGCCCTAGTCGACACAACAACTATATATGATTAAATAGTTGCGTGTCATTTAACTTTGTTTTTCATCGTGGATGCAAGCTCAGTGTTACTCTTATGACATGGAGAGTATAAAGCATGAAAAAATCACTAACGATAGGCTTGGCAGCAACTTTACTTACCTTGCTGGGCGTAACGTCTTATCAAGCCATAGCCTACGTTACACAGGTACAGCCTGCCAGCACAGAAGCCTTGCATTCGCCCATTAAACCTTTTGAAGTTGATCCCAGCTGGATCAAGGAAGGCACGCCGAATTTCAGGGCGACTGAATTCTTCAAGTCACATGATGGCAAGACCAGCTCAGGTATTTTTGAATGCGATGGCCCATCCAGCTTTGAATGGCAGTATCAGTTTGATGAAACCATTTATGTGCTTGATGGTGGCGTGGACATTGAGTATCAAGGCAAAAATTTTTCCCTGAAACCAGGTGAAACAGCACTATTTCGCGCCGGCACGACGGCCTTGTGGCATGTCCCCAAAGGCATACGCAAAGCTTGGACCCTGCATGATGCTGGCAAACCCGCACGCGGGCTGGCCAGCATACTTAACTGATCAGGAAATTGCCTTTGCCAATGCCAGCGCACTGAGGAAGGCATTTTCCACTTTGCCAGCACCTTCAAGACCCGCAGCAAACCAGTCGCCACAGACACCTATCCCCTGCTTGCCATTCCATAAGAAATCAGAATCCACTGGTTTTACTGCTTCAGCATAACGCCAGCGGTGTACCACGGCATGGATAGGTTGTATCCATGAGCCTGTGGCTTCGTGGAAAGCCTTGGTCAATTTTTCCTTGACCCTCTCATCATCATCTTCGAGATGCTCAATACTCCATGCCTGCGTTGCGTGACAAACCCAGCGCTCACCAGCTCTATGCAAAGGTTTGGCATCGTCATGCGCAATCCAGCCAAGACGGGAATTGTTAACCCAAGCACCATCATAAGCCAGGTCCAGCGAAGTCTGGAAACCCAGCATCAGTGTCCAGCATGGTGCCAGGTGAGCCTGCCTGGCCTGTTTGGCCAGCGCGGGTGCAACACTCAACAAAGGCTCAGCCTGGTCTGCAGGTACCGCCAGTATCACTGCATCAAATGGGCCGGCAGTTGCAGCTATTGGCACCGTTGCTGAACGGATTGACAGTAGCCATTGCTTGCCATGCGCCTCAAGAGCAGTCACCTGTTGCTCTGCGCGCACATCAAGACCATGGGCAAGCTGTTTGCCCAGAGAACTCATACCAGGTACGGCAATATAACGCGTAGCACTGCGCCCTGCCGGTTTGCTGTTACCAGCTTCCAGCGTGGCCAGCTTGGCAGTCCAGGGAACTACCCAGCCAAATTTTTTCCAGTCTGCAATTTCTTTCTTGAAGCGGTCTGAGCTGGCAGTGAAATATTGCGCCCCATGATCAAAACCACCCAATTCTGTGTGTCTGGTACTCATGCGGCCACTGACGCCCATGCTTTTTTCATACACAGTGACATGATGACCTTGCGCCTGCAATTGACGCGCAACTGTCAAACCTGCTAATCCGGCACCAACAACAGCGATATGCATATTATTTCCCTTATCTAGCGTCCAAACAGACAATAAAAAACGCCCGCTATACAAGCTTGCGGGCGTCGTTTTGGTTTAGTGCATATTGATATCTACTTTAGGAACAGCGTTTTCGCGGCCGTGCAGGCTGGCGCGGCGTGCGGTACAGTCAGGAACACTCCCCCTGACCAGGCGTAGCATCCTGCAAGCACTGGAATCCAGCTCATGCGGCATGGCCTTCATACAGCGGGAGCCGTATAAGCCTGGCTTTGCTTCACAACTGTCTGGTTTCATTCGCTATCCTGAAATAGAGATCAACTTACTGTATTTAATCCATTACCTCATCCACTTCAGTCAGTGGTATTGCGACTGAGGATCACTGTTCGTTTTCTTCAACTGGCCAGTCACGTATATAGGCTTTCAACATTTTGTTTTCAAAGCTTTGCGCCTCCAACACAGCTCTGGCCACGTCATAGAACGAAATCACGCCCAGCAAGGTCTTTGCATCCATGACAGGCAGATAACGTGAATGTTTTTCCAGCATCATGCGACGCACTTCATTGACTTCAGTTTCCGGCGTTACGGTGAGTGGATGGTCATCCATATATTTGCGCACCGTACCGTTACCAAGCGAGCCCTGGTTTTTATGTATCGCGCGTATGACTTCACGGAAAGTCAGTATGCCAACCAGATCGCCGTACTCCATCACGACCAGAGAACCGATATCTTTCTCTTCCATGACGCTGACGGCTTCGGTAATAGGGATATCAGGCGTGATCGTGAAAAGGATGTTGCCCTTCACTTGAAGTATCTCTGAAACTTTCATGATGTCCCTCCTCTTATACATTTATGTGAACCTTCATTGCAATGTATCGCAAGCCTTGCAAAAAATCCAGCATGTAAAATATTTTATTCATTAATTCACGCGCATTTTGTCTGCCCTTTGCATCTTCAGCATCAGCGATGGTAGCATTGCTGCCTCACAATATGGAGACTCTCACCAATGAGCGGCCCTAAATACCACGGCTTTGACACCCTGTCCCTGCATGCAGGCGCTGCGCCCGATCCGGCCACAGGTGCACGTGCCACCCCTATTTATTTGACATCTTCTTTTGTATTCAAGGATTCAGATCATGCCGCCTCGCTCTTCAATATGGAAAGAGCGGGCCATGTCTATTCACGCATATCCAATCCCACCAATGCTGTGCTGGAAGAAAGGATTGCAGCACTGGAAGGCGGCGTGGCAGGTATCGCCGTTGCCAGCGGGCAAGCTGCCATGCATCTGGGTCTGACCACCATAGCCGGTGCAGGTTCCCATGTCGTTGCTTCGCGCGCCTTGTACGGTGGCTCGCAAAATTTGCTGGCCTATACCATGAAGCGCTTTGGTATAGAAACCAGCTTTGTCAACCCGCGTGATCTGGATGCATGGCGTGCTGCAATACGCCCGAACACCAAGGTTTTGTTTGCAGAAACCCTGGGGAATCCAGGACTTGATGTGCTGAATATTCCCGCAGTTGCAGAAATTGCGCATGAGCATCATTTACCGTTGATGCTGGACTCTACCTTCACCACACCCTATCTGCTAAAACCATTCGACCATGGGGCTGACCTGGTTTTCCATTCAGCCACCAAGTTCCTGTGTGGCCATGGCACTGCCATAGGCGGTTTGCTGGTCGATGGCGGCACATTTGACTGGCAGGCAGCCTATGAAAAGAACGGGCACTTTGCCGAACTTTGCGAACCTTATGATGGCTTCCACGGCATGGTATTTAGCGAAGAGTCAACCGTTGCTGCATTTTCACTCAGAGCCAGACGTGAAGGCTTGCGCGACTTTGGTGCCTGCATGAGCCCGCACAATGCCTTCACCATCTTGCAAGGCATAGAAACCCTGGGTATTCGCATGGACAGGCATGTGACAAACACCCGCAAAGTAGTCGAATTTTTGGTATCGCATCCCGCTGTCGAGTCAGTCTCCTACCCTGAACTGGAAAATCACCCTGACTATGAACTGGCAAAAACACTGCTACCCAAAGGTTGCGGCGCAGTATTTTCATTCAACATCAAGGGTAATCGCGCAGCCGGGCAGCGCTTTATTGAATCCCTCAATATCTTTTCGCATCTGGCCAATGTCGGCGATGCCAAGTCCTTAGCCATACATCCTGCTTCGACCACCCATTTCCGCGTGCCTGCAGAGCAGTTGCTGGCATCCGGCATTAGCGAGGGAACCATGCGTCTGTCGATAGGCCTGGAAAATGTCGAGGACTTGATCGAAGACTTGTCTCGTGGCCTCAAAGCCGCACAGAAGGGAGTCTGAGATGTTAATTGAAGTCTATGGCCATGCAGCCTATTGCTATACCGGTGGCAAGACCTACAACCCTGCCCTGCCCACCTTGGTATTCATCCACGGCGCACAAAACGATCACTCAGTCTGGGGTTTGCAGACCCGCTATCTGGCACATCAAGGTTTTAATGTACTGGCAGTCGATTTGCCCGGCCATGGCCGTAGCAAAGGCCAGGCGCTGAGCAGCGTAGAACAAATGGCAGACTGGCTGCTGGCTTTGCTGGATGTGGCAGGTATAGCGCAAGCCACGTTGATCGGACATAGCATGGGCTCCCTGATCGCACTGGAGACTTGTTTTAAGGCCAGTACACGAGTCAGCAAGCTCATCATGGTTGGTACTGCCTACCCTATGAAAGTATCCGACACCCTGCTCAATGCCGCCCGTGATGAAGAGCAAACCGCAATTGATATGGTGAATATATGGTCACATACCTCCATCGCACACAAACCTTCCTGCCCCGGCCCCGGCTTTTATGTGATGGGTGTCAGCCAGCGCCTGATGCAGCGTATCTCTGCCATCAATCCTGACAAGGTTTTTTATACTGACTTTGCTGCGTGCAATGCCTATGCCAATGGTGAGGTAGCTGCGCAATCAGTAAGCTGCCCCAGCCTGTTCATACTAGCAAAAAAAGACATGATGACGCCAGCAAAGGCTGGTTTGGCGTTGAGCAAAGCCATCGCGAATAGCCAGCAAAAAATCATAGACAATTGCGGTCACTCATTGATGTCAGAACAGGCTGACCAGGTGCTGACAGCCATCCATGATTTTGTGAAGGCATAAGCAGCGATGGCAATGAATCTGGAAAGCTGGGCCTTGTTTACGGCAACCGAGGCAGCCTTATCTCTGTCACCCGGCCCTGCAGTAATGATGGTGGTGGCCTATGGCATAGCCAGAGGGTGGCGTACATCCCTGTTTGTCACCCTGGGTATATTGATGGGTAATGCGATTTACTTTGCAGTATCGGCAACCGGCGTAGGTTCGCTGATACTGGCCTCGCCCAAAGTATTTATGACGATCAAATACCTGGGGGCGGCTTACCTGGTCTATCTTGGTTTGTCAGCTATCTTTGGCAAACCGTCACCATTGACCATATCCAAATTGGAAGGGACAGTGCTCAGTGGCAGGAAGATATTCAGCAGCGCACTCATGCTGCAATTGATGAACCCTAAAACCCTGCTGATGTTCGTGGCGATACTGCCACAATTCATAGATCCCAAGGAACCAGTAGGCGTGCAGATGCTGATACTGGCAGCCTGCTCCATCATTCCTGAATTTTTTATCCTGCTCGGATACGGCATGCTGGCCAGCAAAGCCAGTCACTGGGCAACACAGGAAAGGTATGCAGTGATTACTGAAAGAATAGCCGGCACCCTGGTAACAGGCGCCGGCATCATGGTTGCACTGGTGTAGCTTTTAATTTCTATGCATGTGCAGGCAGGCGCTGGTTGAGGCTGGCCAGGTAATCTGCCCTGAAGCGGCGCAAGACATAATCCTTGTAATTGTCATGCTTTAGGCTATCCCAGGCCTCTACCCTGCCCTTGCTGGATTTGTCCTTGGCCGCTGCCAGCACTTCGGGGCTTAATTCCAGGTTGGCATCGGTCATCATTTCATAGCCATACAATTGCATGAATTCTTTGGTCAGGCTTTCTATGACTTCAATTTCCTGCATGCTCAGTTGTTGCTTGAATTTGTCCTTGTTGGCCATGACGGGTGGGAAACGGTTGCTTGCCCACAATGCCGACATCTGAGATATTTGCTGTGCTTCGCTGGAATGAGTGACGTCCAGCATCTCTGGCAAGAACTGTATGCCAAAGAAGTCACAAATTGCCCTCAGCACTGTTTCCTGATTACTTAGGAAATCTTCATAGCGTATGGTCAGCACTCTATCCGGGTGGCGATTGATGATGTCGCGCGATAACTGATGCGCCTCCAGCCAGGCCATGGCGTTCAGCGTAGAATCGTAATCATGAATAATTGCCTTGTTCATGGAGGCAACTTGAGCCCTGGGATCTCTGACTACATTCAGGAACAGCATATTCGGAAATAACTGTAAGAGCTCTTCCGCATAATGCACACTATCAAGCGACTTATCCATGATGATACTGGCATGATGATGCTCACCTGTGCGCAACAGTAACTCCCACAATATCCTGTGTACACTGCGCTGATCATTCTTGATAGACTCAAACACATCTACCGGATCGAATACCATACCCTTCCATTTCACCATGCTAGCCGCCTGCAAGCCTATAACGTCAACAACCAGTCTGAAGTAAGACTCGTCATCACTCAAATCGCCATAGCGTGGCACCAGGGGCATGAAATCAATGATGTGCAAGGGATAGGGTGAATAGAATTCCTTGCTGTTATTTAAACGCAAACGCAGGGCATGGCTACCGCAGCGGCGCAAGGGTATCATCAGCACGGGGGTTGGTCGCTTATTCTTGACAGCCACTTTTTGTACACTGGTCACACTATCTGATTCTGCCATGATGCTCTCCCCATGCTTGAAGGCCTGAATCTGGAAGATCGCCTAAATGCCTGTCATGTCAAGACAAACTGAGTTGCGGTTTTTCCATTTTCTCAAAATAAGCTATAAACGCTTGCACAAAATGATCCACTTCAATTGCTGCCAAATTATTAATACCACCAGCAGCACGTCGCCCACCACCAGTAGGAAATGCGGAACAGAATTGACTGGCCGGGCAATTATCTGTATCGCCAGAACGCACACTGACAACATAACTGCCCTCTGGCTTTGCTGTCAGCACTGCAAAGGATTTTCCACGCTGCTCTTGCGTCAATTGATTTGCCAGAATGCCTGAGATGCGTCTGGCCCACGCCTGGGCGGGCAAGATATAAATGGACGTCAATTCACTTTGCCTGTAAACACGCAAGCCCTGCATGAAAGCCATATCGCTGACATAGGCATTGCGCAGTACATCAAATTGCGCAGCACTATTCAAAAAATCAAAGGGATCGGAATAGTCATGTACAGCCTGATACAAAGCAGCAGGATGAAAATGCAAATCATCCACTGATTCGCCATAGGCGTTGTAGTTGAGTAAAATACCCAGTTCTTGCAATTGACTGCGCTGTATTTCGCTAAGGCCAGCTTGCGTGCCCATAGTACTAGCAACTTCAGGCAAGTTATCGCCATACGCCGCCACTACTGCCCATTGCCAGTATTGTCCGCTTAAATAGCGATTGACCAGGATACTGCTACACACGTCCGTCGCCATATCGCAATGCAAGTTCAGATGAGCATGTTCAAAGGCTTGCGCAGCATTGTGATGATCGAAGTAAGTAACCTCTGCACCCGCAGCAAGATGTTTGCGCAATGGCACAATATTGCTGTCCAGCGAGATGTCCAGTACAGTCAATCGGTCACCCTGCCTGGATTCGAAACGACCTAGCAAATCAATATCCCGCTTGGTACCAGTAACAAGTTCTGCTTTGCATGGATCTGCCAATCTAAGCTGATGCAAGGCGCAAATACCATCGGCGTCACCATTGAACACATCATAGGCTTGCACTGAATTGTTGCTTTCTACTGACATGGTGCTTTCACTATTTGATATAGCATAATCCTATCAGGTGTCTATAGAGTTTCTCTGCGGCTTCCTCTATGGTATGTTGCTCGGAATTGATTTCCAGGTCAGGGTCCAAAGGCGCCTCATAAGGTGCTGAAACACCGGTGAATTCAGGTATCTCACCTCTGCGTGCTTTCGCATACAGACCTTTAGGATCACGTCTTTCACATGTTACGCCTGGTGTGCTTACATGCACCTCAACAAAGCGCTCTTCACCTATGATCTGTTTTGCCATAGCCCTGTCATCCCTGAATGGCGAAATAAAAGCGGTAATGGCTATCATTCCTGCCTCATTCATGAGGTGAGCAACCTCTGCTGCACGGCGTATATTTTCACGTCTGTCATTGGCGGTAAAACCCAGGTCACTGTTTAAATGATGACGTAAATTGTCGCCATCCACGACAAAACAGCAGTGGCCGCGCTCCAGTAAAATTTTTTCCAGAGCATAAGCCAATGTGGATTTGCCTGCACCACTCAAACCAGTTAACCATAAAGTAGCTGGGCTTTGACGCATCAAACGTTCACGCGCATTGGAATTAACGACACCATAATGCCATTTGATATCCACACCACTAGCATGTGGATTTTGCACAAAACGCCCAAATTGCGTCCTGCGCTCTACCCTGATTGCGGGCTGCTCAGCTTGGGCTTGCCCGCTTTGAGGCTGCTCCTCCAGTATGCTCGTGCTCGCTTGCATATACTGCTCCCGGTTTTACCGCTGGTATCAAACATTTGATTTAGCTAATTAAAACTCTTCCCAATCAGCATTGGAAGGCTGAGGATTATTGCTGGCATTTGCCACGCGCTTGATCTGCTTCACCTGAGTTTTATTTTTATCCTGCGCCGTGGTTTTTTTTATCAACGGTACAATTTTTTTATCAGCAACTCCTGATTCACGCCAATTGGGTTCTGCGAACTTTTCCGTAGCGAGCTGGAAGGTGCTGACCAGCTCAGACAAATCATCTGCCTGGTTTTGCAGTGCAGCGGCAGCGGCAGCGGCCTCCTCTACCAGAGCTGCATTTTGCTGAGTGACATCATCCATCTGCACGATGGCTTCATTAATTTGCTCTATGCCTGCTGTCTGCTCCTGGCTAGCCAGCATGATTTCACTCATGATATTGGTGACCTTCTTAATGCTCACCACAATTTCATCCATGGTGACACCGGCCTGATCAACCAGTTTTGCACCAATATCTACCTTAGTGACAGAATCATCAATCAAATGCTTGATCTCACGTGCAGCCTCGGCTGAACGTTGCGCCAGATTTCTGACTTCAGTCGCCACCACTGCAAAACCACGCCCCTGTTCACCCGCACGGGCTGCCTCAACTGCAGCATTCAAAGCAAGTATATTAGTTTGAAAAGCAATGCCATCAATGACACCAATAATATCGACAATTTTGCGTGAAGAAGTATTGATGGACCCCATGGTCTGAACAACTTCAGAGACCACAGTACCTCCTTTGATGGCAACATCAGAAGCCGATTTGGCCAGCACATTGGCTTGCCTGGCACTGTCTGCATTTTGCTTGACGGTAGAAGTCAACTCCTCCATCGACGAGGCAGTTTCTTCCAAAGAACCAGCCTGTGCCTCAGTGCGGGAAGACAAATCCATATTGCCTGAAGCAATTTGCCTTGATGCAGTGGCAATCGTATCTGTGCCTGAACGCACCATACCAACAATGCTGGCCAGACCTTTTTGCATTTCGTCCATGGCATGCATGAGGCTATGGGTGTCTTTTTGAGCCAGGCGAATGGGAACGGACAAATCACCGGCTGCAATTCTTTCAGCAATTTGTACTGCATGACGTGGCTCACCACCCAGTTGTTTCAGCAGACTCTTGACGATGAGCCATGCTGCCAGCACACCAACAAACAGAGCTGCCGCACCAAATATAAACATGAGTTTTTTTGCGCTCGCATAGTCTTGTTCAGCCTGGACAATTGCATCAGCGTTCTGTCTGTCTTCGTCTAAAATGAACTCATTGAGTAAATCCCACCATTTCTTTTGTATTGGCCGGAATTCGAAGCGCAATAACTTATAGGCTTCGTCCCCTTGCTTTTGAACGCCCAACTCTGCTCCCTTAGCGATAAATGGCTCAGACAATCTGGCCTGCTCCCGAATTCGTTCTAACAAAGCAATTTGCTCAGGGGACGCATTCGGATCAGCTTTCAGCATCAGTGTGAGTTTATCTTCGGCCTCAGTATATTTTTTTGTTTGCGCCGCTATCCTTTTTACCTCAATCTGGATTTCAGCTTCGTCAGACAAGAGGATGAGATTGCGTAAAGCCAGTGCCCGTTCAGTCACTGTCAGATACATGGTGGAAGCGAGTTTGGACTGCACATTATTGACATTGGCAATTTCTTCCAGACGCTCATGCATCTTCGCCATATAGGTGGTCCCGAGAAGCAGGACAACTAGTAGCAAACCTAACACCAAGCCAAAACCAGTGATCAGACGGGTTGAGACTTTCGAATTCTCGATGTACATAGTTCCCCCAAAAACGTTGTCAGCTACAGAAAGTTTGACTAGATCAGGGCTTGCATAAATTCGTTCTACAAGCTCATATTGCCACACGGAATTTAATGCCACAAGGAAATTATTAATAATTGTGACTTCAAGATAAAGCTTTAAATATCAAATACTTAAAAGAATAAATTGCAGCTATCGCCAGCTAGAAATCAGTAGCAAAAACCATATATGGCTATTTCTAAAATGTATATCAACTCGAATAATAGTAGATATTTTTACAATGTCAATTATACAATTGACATGTACTCACTCAAATCAATGAGGAAATTTGATAAACCATTTAGGAAATAAAAACACAAGAGGCAATGCGTAGCCTAAGATGACAGAAAATCTATGCGATCTAAAACAAAACATTAGGGGGAGAGCAACATGGCAGATAAATACACCGACTTTTCGGCGTTCTATGCTTTTTATCTGACGGAGCACAGCAATAAGACCTGCCGGCAATTGCACTTTATAGGCAGCACGCTGGTATTACTGTGTATCACTGCATTTATTGTCATGGGAAATACAGGGTATTTGCTAGCTATACCCCTCTGTGGCTATGGTTTTGCCTGGGTAGGGCATTTTGTTTTTGAAAAAAACCGTCCGGCCTCATTCAGGCAACCACTGTTTTCCCTCATGGGTGACTGGGTAATGTACTGGCAATTATTAAGTGGAAAAATCAGCTTTTCCCAACATGAAGGCATACGCAAGGCCTGAAATTCCAAGGCAGCCAGAATATAGGTCAAGGCCGCCTGGAAAATTATTCAGGCAAAATGATAAACCATGCTGACATGGGGAATCCCAGCCTCTTCAAAAATCTCGCCATCACGGGTATAGCCTTCTTTAAGATAGAAGTTTTCTGCTGACTGTTGCGCATTCAAGCGTACAGCCAGCTCACCCCTCACCTGCGCTTCTTTCATCAAGGCACGTAAAATCTTTGCGCCTACACCCAGACCCCGCGCCGTTGCCAGCACAGCCATGCGGCCTATGTGCGCATCCGGCAACAGGCGACCTGTTCCTAAGGCTTTGCCATCGGCATCATAGGCAACTACATGCAGGCATTTTGTATCTGCCTCATCCCATTCCAGTTCTGCCGGGATTTTTTGCTCTACGACAAACACTTCATAGCGTATAGCCTGGGCATCTTTTTGCAGGGTAGCCCAGTCTGCAATAACCAGGCGCAAATTTCCAGTATTCATATTCGTGTATCGGCAAGTATGTGCGTTTCAAAGGATGAAATTATCGCACGCCATCCATCTGTAACGGCAATTGCCTTGCGTTTTTCTGTATCCGCATAAACATATACCAGTTCACCAGATATCAAATGCTCTTCACCAAGATAGATTTCGAGGATGAACTGGAGAGAAGAACGACCTATGCTGGCGCAACGCACACCTATATCCAACTCATCATCAAACCTGGCGGGTGCCATGTATTCTATAGTCGATTTGCGGGCAAACAACTCTTTTCCCTCGGCTGCCTGGGCAATCACATTCGGCAAGCCAGCGGCGCGCCAGTATTCGGTAAAAGCCACATCAAAATAATTGAGGTAGTTGCCATTGAAGACTATGGCCTGCATATCCACCTCAGACCAGCGCACCCGCAAGCGATGAAAAAAAGCAAAATCTGCTTTGGCCATAATTCTTAACTCTGCAAAAATTGACGAATAAGACGGTTGACGCGTTCCGGTTGTTCATGAATGACCCAGTGTGAGCCTTCAGCAATACGCTGTATCTGGATATCATCGACAAAATTCTCCAACCCATCCAGCAGGGTCTTGGGCAGTGCCTTATCGTTTTCACCCCAGATAACGCGTGTGGGCACTTTCACCTGAAAATCAGCCGGGTTCAGATTCAATTGCAAGGGTCCTGGATTGTTGTCTGTTGGTGGATGTAGTGGTGAAGCACGGTAGTAATTGACACCACCCGTCAAACCCCGCGCCCAACACCCATGATATGCTGCCCTGGCATTTGCATCAAACCAGCTTGCCTCGCCCTGCCCCATGCCATTAAAGAAACTATCCATGAGAGCGAAATCATCTTTGGCAAGTGCTTCTTCAGAACCTGGGTTACGCAGCCAGTTCATGTATTCACTGGAAGTTTTTTGCGCAGGGTCTGTCGCCAATGCCTGCATGAACAGGTATGGATGTGGTGAATTAATGATGATCAACTTTTCAAATAAGGCTGGCAGGGCGATTGCCATATTCCAGCATACCGCACCGCCCCAGTCATGCGCGACGACCGTAGCTTGCTGATAGCCCAGGTGGGCGATGAGCAAGCGCAGGTCATCGACGATATGCCTGGCCTTGTAGGCAGTAACATCTGCAGGCATATCGGACAGATTAAAGCCTCGCAAATCCGGCGCCACCGCAAAATGATCCTGTCCAAACTCTGCCAGTTGAGCCGACCATTCGTACCAGAACTCTGGAAAGCCATGCACAAACAAAATCAATGGTCGACCTCGCTCACCCGCACTGGCAAAATGCAGACGGGTTCCATTGTCCAGTGTGGCAAACTGATTGCTTAATATTTCTGCTGTCATCAATGCTTCTCCCTGATGCTTGAAAGTAGTAATCAGGCTTTGAGCTTGGCTCTAAGCATGTCGCGAATATGTGGTGCGGCCTTATAAGGGTCACCAGGATTGCGTTGCAGGACGATGTCTTCCATGCGCTCCTGCACATTTCCCAGGGCACCAGGGTGAGAGAAGATGTAGAACTGTTCGTCCGCAATTGCCTTGAAGGTGTTTTCAGCGACTTCCTCGGCTGTCACCTTACCAGAATTCACAGCCTTGTCTGACATGGCCTGTGCCGCTCTTTGGCTGGCAGTTGGCGCAGAACCTGGTACATCTTCAGGACGGTTTCTATGCGATTGTGAAATACCGGTAGGCACGAAATAAGGGCACAGGACAGAAGCACCTATCGGTGCCTCAACCAGTTTCAAATCCTGGTACAGGGATTCTGAAAGAGACACTACTGCATGCTTGGAGACGTTATATACACCCATAGTTGGCGCATTAAGTAAACCTGCCATGGATGCCGTGTTGACAATATGCCCTTCGAATTGCGGATCTTTCTTCGCGCATTCCAGCATCAGATTGGTAAAGATGCGCACGCCGTGAACAACACCCCAGAGATTAACGCCCATCACCCAATCCCAGTCAGCCTGGGTATTTTCCCAGATCAGGCCACCAGAACCGACACCGGCATTATTGAATACCAGATGCACGGCACCAAATTTTTCCATGGTAGCGTCGGCCAGAGCCTGCACTTCTTCTGCATGACGCACATCGCAACGCATGGCCAGCACTTGTGCGCCTTGCGCTTCCAGCTCGGCTTTGGTTTTATCCAAGGCATCTTGCTGCACATCAGCCAGCACCAGCTTCATGCCCAGACGCGCACCAATAATCGCAAATTCACGACCAAAACCGCTGGCACCACCGGTAATTACGGCTACTCTGTCTTTGAATACTTTCATGTTGTCTCCTGTAATAATTTATTAAGCTTATTTATTTGCACGTTTCATCTGGAAGCCTATTCGTGGGAAATGCACGACCACAGTTCCAGCTCGTTCGTCTTCACGGCGCACAGCGAATTCGTTTTCACTGGCAATAACCAGTTCACCCACCACTGGGTCCAGCGCATAGTTGGTCGGCATGATGGCAACCTGCTCACCCAGCGCTATGCCATGGCTGTCAACAAAATTGCGTCCTGCCGTATCAAATCCCTGTGCGTTTTTGGCGATCTCCAGTGCTTCTGCGCTGCTCAGAGCTTCAGACTGGTGATGGCCGAAAGCAGCGATACGATCCATCCACTCCAGCAGCTTTGGATACGCATCGAAGACAGGATTGATCGCTGGAGCCAGTCGTATCAGCCACAAAGCCTGATACACAGAAAAATCAGCAATACTGGCTTGCGCACCCAGCAGAAACGGCGCATCGCCCCTGAGCATGTTTTCCAGACGCATTAAATATTCGCAAAGCTGGCCTTTGGCTTCGCCCATGCTGGTGCGTGGCATATTGCCACGCATGGTGGCCCGGTCTGCGCTGAAGGCTTGCAATTCCTCTGCACTGATATTGCCGAATAGGGATGGGATGGCTGCAGGCTGAAATGCATAAGGAATTGCCGTCCAGAACAGAGTAGTATCCGCCCATTGCGCCAAGTTGCGTGCAAGACCGTTGACGGCAACCGGGTATAGCGTATGTGCAGGTGATCGTTTTTCCAGCACCTCGGCAATCAGGGATGTGTCGCAATAAATATCTTCGCCAATTTGTAATATGGGCGTACGCCTGTAACCACCCGTCAATGCCGTTACATCTGGCTTGGGCATGATGATAGGTACTGTGACCGACTTCCAGCTCAATTGCTTAAAACCGAAAATCAAGCGTATTTTTTCTGAAAATGGAGAAATCGCAAAATTATGGAAAATAAGATCGGACATGGCTGCTCTGCGCTCTTTAGGTTTATACGATTAGCTCAAATCAGCTTCACCAATTGCTTGCCGAAGTTCTTGCCTTTCAGCAGGCCGATAAATGCTTCTGGCGCAGCAGCAAGCCCCTCAGCGACAGATTCACGGAACTTCAATTTGCCCGTCGCAACCAGGCCGCCCAGCTCTTTCAAACCCTGCGGCCACAAATCCATATGTTCAGAGACGATAAAGCCACGCATCGTCAAACGCATGGTCAAAAATACGCGGGCGTTTTTTATGCTCAGTTGTTCACCGTTATAACCAGCGATCAAACCACACAGTGCGATACGACCAAAGGCATTCATGCGCGCCAGGCTGGCGTCAAAGATTTCACCGCCGACGTTTTCAAACACGGCATCAATGCCATCCGGTGTTGCGGCTGCCAGATCGACTTCCAGATTGCCTGCCTTGTAATCGATGCAAGCATCAAAGCCCAGTTCATTGACAACATAAGCGCATTTGTCTGCGCCACCGGCTATGCCCACCACACGGCAGCCCAGTTGCTTGCCCAACTGACCAACCACACTACCCACTGCACCGCTGGCAGCAGACACCACAATAGTTTCACCAGCCTTGGGTTGCATGATCTGGGTCAAGCCATACCAGGCTGTCAGGCCAGGCATGCCCACCGAACCCAGGTAGGCTGATAAAGGAATATGGGTCGTATCGACTTTGCGCAACAACAAGCCATCAGACACCCCCATTTCTGACCAGCCCAGCATGCCTATGACTTTGTCACCGACATTGAATTTAGCATTCTTGCTGGCGACCACGTCACCCACGGTACCGCCTATCATGGTTTCACCTATGACTTGCGGGGCGGCATAGCTTTTTGCATCTTCCATGCGACCACGCATGTAAGGGTCCAGCGACATGTAGTGATTGCGCACCAGCAGCTCGCCATCCTTGAGTTCTGGCACAGGCAGGGATTCAAGGCGGAAATTTTCTGGCACAACCTGACCTTTGGGGCGGGAGGCCAGGACTATACGCTGGTAAGAAAGTTGAGAAGCAGTTGTCATGATTTGCTCATTTCATCAAGTGATTTGCCAAAGCCTGGAAGGCACGGTAAGTGACAGGGTCAGTCGCACCATTGGCAGCAATGGGATGGGAGGAAAATTTAACGATGACCATTTCGGCCACCGGGTCTATATAGATACGTTGCCCGTGTATGCCACGGGCTTCAAATGTCTGGTGGCTGTTATGCCCTACCCACCACATATTGCGGTAGGAGTAACCGGGCAAGGTCGCATAGCCAGCCTTGGAAAATTTGGCTGGGTCAGCACCCTTGCGTATATCTTCTACTGCAGCAGCAGGAATAATTTGTTGGCCGTTGAACCTGCCATTCAGGCGCATCATTTCACCAAAGCGTGCCATGCCGCGTAGCGTCAGGTTCAAACCACCGCCACCCTGCTCAGTACCAATACTATCCACCGCAAAATACGCATCATTCTCGGTGCCCAGTTTTTGCCAGATACGTTCAGACAAGAGATCAGACAGATTTTGCCCGCTAGCGCGCCTGACTATCCAGGCCAGCACTTCAGCATTCACGGTCTTATAGGCAAATGCCTCATCATGCTTGCCTTCTTTTTTCAATTTCACCAGGAAATCATAAAAGGTTTTAGGCCCGTCATAAGTCGGCGCTGTCGGCAGCAGTCCGCCTGACCTGGCGTAATCCCAGACTTCAGCTTTGGGGTCAGCATAATTTTCAGAATACTGTACACCTATGGTCATATCCATGACCTGGCGTACAGTGGCGTCGCCATAGGCGGTGTCTTTGAGTTCAGGAATATATTGTGTGACGGGCGCACTGGGATCCAGTTTGCCGTCTGCAGCCAAAGTCGCAGCCAGCGTACCTACGAAAGACTTGGTGACCGACATGGCGATGTGCGGCAAATAGGTTTTAGTAATGCCTAAGTAGCGCTCATAGACTATCTTGCCCTTGTGCAGTACCAGTATGCTGTCGGTATAAGTACGGGCTTGCATATCAGCCCAGCCAATCTCGCTGCCTTTTTCATCTGCGAACCGCAATTTATCAAGATCACGCAAAGCCACCGGCAAAGCTGAAACAGGTCCTGCACCATGCCAGACATTGCTGGTAGGCCCCAGTTCACGCCCATGCGAAAACGACCAACGGGTGCGGGGGAACTGATAATTACTGCCATTGGCAAACTTGATGAGCTTGTCAGGTGCCGGTGGAAAACCTTGCATCCAGCCCATTTTTTGCGGGTCACTTGCCTCAGCATCAGGCAAGGCAGTTTGTGCCGAAGACATGTTCATGAATGGTCCACCGAGTAAAGCAAAGAAAAGAATTGCAAAGCGGGTCTGCTGCATGTTGGTCTCCATTTATTTTTTATAGGACTTGCAGAAACAACGTCAATTTTTTTAATCAGTCACTACCGTAGAGTTTTTTCATATTTTCGCCAGACTTCAAACGTCGCAGATATTTGAAAGTACCCATGGCTTTGGCAATCAGCTTGTCGCCATTCCAGACCTCGCCCTCGCAAAAGCACATGGTGGTGGATTGATGAAAAGCCTTGCCGCGCGCTTCCACGCGACCACCCGGCACACCGCCAGGTTGCAGGAAGGTGGTTTTCATTTCTACCGTAACGACGCCCTTGAGGTCACTACTCATGGAGCGCCCTGCCATGGCCATGACTACATCCAGCATGGTCATGATCACACCGCCATGAGCGATTTGCCAGCTATTCATGTGACGAGCTGTCAAATCCAGCGCCAGACGTGCCTGGCCATTTTCCATTTCCAGGAATTCAACACCCAAGTCATATAGAAAGGGATTCAATACCGGTGTAGGCTGAGCAATGGGAAGTTCGGAAACAGACTTATTAGTTTCCGTCATACCGCAGATACTCCACCATCCACTGCCAGGGTCTGGCCAGTGATGTGTTTACCAGCATCACTGGCAAACAACATTGCCACGCCTTTCAAATCCTCATCATCACCTATGCGCTGCAAAGGTGCTTCTTTGGCGAGTTTTTCTTCACCCAGGTTTTCCAGTATTCCCTTGGTCATCTTGGAGGGGAAAAACCCCGGTGCAATCGCATTGACTGTAATGCCATGCACACCCCATTCACCAGCCAGGGTACGGGTGAAGTTGATGACGGCTGCCTTGGAAGTGTTATATGCAATGGTCTGCATGGTACCCGGTGCATTGCCCCCCAGGCCAGCGATAGAAGCAATATTAATGATGCGGCCATATTTGCGCGGTATCATTGAGCGCTTGCCAACTGCCTGCGAGATCAGGAAGATGCTGCGGATATTCAGGTTCATGACCTTATCCCAGGCATCGACTGGATAATCTTCCGCTGGAGCACCCCAGGTAGCGCCGGCATTATTGATGAGGATATCGATATGTCCCAAGCGAGCCAGTGCTTCATCCACCAGCGGTTGGACCGCTGCTTCTTTGGACAAGTCTGCAGCGATCGCGCTGGCATCTATACCACGGCTTTTCAGGTGGGCAACGGCTTCATCCAGGTCAGATTGCTTGCGTGAAGACAGCACCACTTTTGCGCCCTGCTCACCCAGTGCTTCTGCCATTTGCAGGCCCAGACCACGCGAGCCACCAGTAATCAGGGCCGTCTTGCCGTGCAAGTCAAATAATTGTTGTACGCTACGAATTGCTTTGCTCATTGTTAGTCTCCAGTATATGCGGCCACCACCTGTCTGCACGCAGGCAGGTGGTGTATCGTTTGATATATGTGCTTTTGATTATTTAAAGGCTATGGTTCAGAACCAGGCATCCTGCATCTCGAAAGTCGTCATATCGATATTCGACAGCAAATCCAGTTGTGGATGAACGCGTGGCAATTCCCAGTGGAAGAAGTATTTACAAGCCTGCAGTTTGCCTGCGTAGAAATCAGCATCATGGTGATTTTCCTTGTTCAGGCATAAGGTAGCTTGTTCCAGCCACATCCAGGCAATCACGGCATGACCAAATACTTCGAGATAAGCCGAGGCATTCGCGAGGGTCTTGTTGGCATCCCCCACGCCGTGCAGTTGCTGGGTAACGCTGGCCAGTCTTTGCAGCACACGTGCCAGTGATTTGGTATAGGCTAGCAATTCAGGATGCGCTGCGGCCCTGGCCAAGGTCTTGTGCATGATTTCGCCCAGCGCCTCAAGCGCGGCACCGTCCTGCATGACTACCTTGCGGCCCAATAAGTCCAGGCCCTGTATGCCATGCGTACCTTCATGGATGGGATTGAGGCGGTTGTCGCGGTAAAACTGCTCTACATTGTATTCACGGGTATAGCCATAACCGCCATGCACCTGTATCGCCAGATTATTCGCTTCCAGACACCATTGCGAGGGCCAGGATTTGGCGATAGGCGTCAATATCTCCAGCATTTGCGCAGCATGGGTACGGGCTTCCGGCGACGGGGCGGTACGTTCTTCATCGACCAGGCGGGCGCAGAATAAATTCAATGCCAGGCCACCTTCGACATAGGCTTTTTGTGCCAGCAACATACGTTTGACATCGGTATGTTCAATGATGGGCACTTGCGGTGCAGCCGGGTCTTTGTTGAGTGGTGCACGTCCCTGTGGGCGATTGCGTGCATAATCCAGCGCATGTAAATAGCCGGTATAGCCCAGCATGACGGCCCCCAAGCCGACACCTATGCGCGCCTCGTTCATCATATGGAACATGTTTGCCATGCCCCGATGTAAAGTACCAACCAGGTAACCTACCGCACCTGCCTTGCCTCCCGGTTTGAATTTACCTTCGCCAAAATTCAACAGACAATTGGTGGTGCCGCGATAACCCATTTTGTGATTCAGTCCAGCCAGCACTACGTCATTGCGTTCGCCCATGCTACCATCATCGTTGACCAGTTTTTTAGGTACGATGAAAAGTGAGATACCTTTGACACCAGATATCAACTTGCCATTTTCATCTGGCACCTTGGCCAGCACCAGGTGCACGATATTCTCTGCAAGCTCATGTTCACCTGCCGATATCCACATCTTGTTGCCAGTCAGCCGGTAAGTGCCGTCTTCTTGGGGCTCAGCCCTGGTGACAATATCAGACAAGCTGGAGCCTGCCTGAGGTTCAGACAAACACATGGTGCCAAAGAAGCGGCCTTCCAGCATGGGTTTGACGAAGGTTTCTATCTGCTCAGGTGTACCACATTTGAGCAAGGTATTGGCATTGCCTATGGTCAGGAAGGGATAAGATGCCGTCCCTACATTCGCCCCTTTGAAGTAGGCAAAGCCAGCCTTTTCAACAACGCAGGGCAATTGCATGCCACCGACATCAAAGTCTTGTCCTGCCGCCATCAGGCCAGCTTCGCAAAATGCTTTCAGGGCCGTTTTTACTTCAGGAATCATATGCACTTCTTCGCCATCGAAGTGCGGCTCCTGCTGGTCATTTTTTTTATTGTGGGTAGCGAACAGGTCTGTCGCTATTTGTTCGCAGGTATCAAGGGCGGCATTGAAAGTTTCGCGGCTATGGTCGGCGAAACGTGGCCTTTGATTCAGTGATTCTACATTCAGCCATTCATACAGCATGAATTCGAGATCACGGCGGGAAAGAATTTTAGATTGCATGGCTTTATTTGGACAAAAGAGATGAAATACCCATTTTGCTCATACTGCATGACAACAGCATGAGCACCCAACATGCATTCAGCTTAGACTACTTCAAACAGACCTGCAGCACCCTGTCCACCACCAATACACATGGTGACAACCACATATTTTGCACCACGGCGCTTTCCCTCTATCAGAGCATGGCCGGTCAGGCGTGCACCCGAAACACCATATGGATGACCGACTGCAATCGCGCCACCATTGACGTTCAATTTATCCATAGGGATGCCGAGTTTGTCTGCACAATACAAGACTTGCACGGCAAACGCCTCATTCAACTCCCACAAACCTATGTCTTCAACCTTGAGGCCAGCTTTTTTCAAGAGTTTGGGAATGGCAAAGACAGGACCTATACCCATTTCATCAGGCTCGCAACCAGCAATCGCAAAACCACGGAAAATACCCAATGGTTGCAAGCCCTTTGCCTCAGCCAGTTTGCTATTCATCAAAATGGCAACCGAGGCGCCATCAGAGAACTGGCTGGCATTACCAGCAGTAATGACACCACCTGGCACTGCGGTACGGATTTTGGATACGCCTTCGAGCGTAGTATCTGCACGTATGCCTTCATCAGCAGAGATAGTGACTTCTTTGGTGATCAGCATGCCGGTCGCTTTATCGGCGACGCCCATGACAGTCGTCATCGGCACGATCTCGGCATCAAACAAACCAGCAGCCTGGGCGGCGGCGGCACGCAACTGGCTTTGTACGCCGTATTCATCCTGACGTTCGCGTGGGATGCCATAACGCTTGGCAACGGTTTCTGCAGTTTGCAGCATGGGCCAGTAAACTTCTGGCTTATGTTGCTTCAACCAGGTTTCAACTATCATATGGCTATTGGCTTCGTTTTGTACGCAAGAGATAGACTCGACGCCGCCTGCCGCATAGACATCACCTTCACCGGCAATAATCCTCTGTGCTGCCAGAGCGATGGTCTGCAAGCCGGAAGAGCAAAACCGGTTGACCGTCATACCAGCCGTAGTTACTGGGCAACCTGCCCGCAAAGCGATCTGACGGGCGATATTGCTGCCAGTTGCGCCTTCTGGTGTGGCACAACCCATGATGACATCTTCCACCTCGCCCGCTTCTATTTTCGCACGGTTTATAGCTTCATTCAGCACATGGCCACCCATAGTAGCGCCATGCGTCATATTGAAAGCACCTTTCCAGGATTTTGCCAGGCCGGTACGAGCGGTGGATACAATAACTGCGTCAGACATGTAGATCTCCTAATTTGTATAAGTATGTTTTACAGACTGGAATTGCTTGCCATCATAAGAAGTAAATTACTCTCTTGCTTGAATTAAAAGCACATATCCTCAAGCTCAAAAACTAGAATATCACATTTTAGTACGACCGTTCGTAAATTTATCTTCTTCAATTTTACTCTTGAATATTGCACTTCTTTACATATCCAGGATAGCTCTTTCGTAAGTTTCTGTAAGTTTCGAGCAAGCAAGCCGTAAGTTTCGACTTGCACACTTTGCGTGCCATAAAAATTATGTCTACAATGCGTCTTTGCATTTTTGACCATTTTTTAGCAAACTTAATATACTTAAAACAGGAGACAAGCATGGCGACAGCACCTATCGCAACGTCAGGCGGCATGACATCTGAAGAACGCAAGGTTATTTTTGCATCTTCGCTGGGCACCGTTTTTGAATGGTACGATTTTTATCTATATGGGGCACTTGCGTCCATCATAGGACAACAATTCTTTAAAGGTACAGACCCGAATACAGGATTTATTCTTGCATTGCTTGCATTCGCTGCAGGATTTATTGTCCGTCCTTTTGGGGCCCTGGTATTTGGTCGCCTGGGCGACATGATAGGCCGCAAGTACACCTTCCTGGTCACCATCCTGATCATGGGTGGCTCCACGTTTTGCGTCGGCTTATTACCAAATTTTGAAACCATAGGCGTTGCTGCCCCTATCATTCTGGTATTACTGCGCGTCCTGCAAGGGCTAGCTCTGGGTGGTGAGTATGGTGGAGCTGCAACCTATGTTGCAGAACATGCGCCACATGGAAAACGTGGTGCCTATACAGCATGGATACAAACGACCGCCACGCTTGGCCTGTTTTTGTCCCTGGTTGTAATCCTGAGCATACGCAAAATCATGGGTGAAGCCGATTTTGCCGTATTTGGCTGGCGCTTCCCCTTCCTGGTGTCGGTTTTCCTGCTGGCAATTTCAGTATGGATACGCTTATCGATGAATGAATCACCTGCGTTCGCAAAAATGAAAGCCGAAGGCAAGACTTCAAAAGCCCCGCTGACTGAATCCTTTGGCCAATGGAAAAACTTGAAGATAGTTATCCTGGCTTTGCTGGGCCTCACTGCGGGACAGGCAGTTGTCTGGTACACCGGGCAATTCTACGCATTGATATTTTTGGAAAAGGTATTGAAAGTTGATGGTGCATTGGCAAACATGATGGTTGGTGGGGCATTACTGATAGGCACGCCATTCTTCATTATTTTCGGCACACTTTCTGACAAGATAGGTAGAAAACCAATTATCCTGGCAGGCTGCGTTATCGCAGCAGTGACCTATTTCCCTCTTTTTGGCGCTATCACGCACTTTGCCAATCCAACTCTGGAAAAAGCACTTAAAAACTCTCCTGTTGTTGTCACTGCAGATCCTGCGGATTGCCAATTCCAGTTCAATCCTACTGGAACCAAGAAATTCACTTCTTCTTGCGACATTGTCAAAGCAAAATTGGCAGCCTCATCAGTCAACTATACCAATATAGAAGCACCGGCTGGCACGGTCGCATCCGTCAAGGTTGGTGACACTCTCATTGAATCCTTTGTATCCAAGGGCTTACCACCAGCAGAAGCAACAGCAAAAGACAAGGCTTTCTCTAAAGATCTGGCTGCTGCGATTAAAGCTGCAGGCTACCCTGAAAAAGCCGACAGTGAGCAAATCAATTATGTCATGGTAGTGATATTGCTCACTGTTTTGGTTATCTACGTGACGATGGTATACGGACCAATCGCCGCCATGCTGGTGGAGATGTTCCCGACACGTATCAGGTACACGTCCATGTCCCTGCCCTATCATATCGGGAATGGCTGGTTCGGTGGACTGCTGCCATTCTTTGCAGTGGCCATGGTGGCGTCTAAAGGCGATATTTATTATGGTCTGTGGTATCCGATCGCCATTGCGAGCGTGACAGCAGTGATCGGCTTCTTCTTTGTTAAAGAAACCAGAGATAATGATATTTATGCGGCGGATTAAATATTAAGATACAAGAATGAAAAAGCCCGCCCGTCTATAGAAGGGCGGGCTTTTTTAACGATTCGGAGGAATTACAATGAGTAGTACATATTCAAACTAACCTGCCCTGTCCCAACCTTCAATTCTGCCTGACTACCGACTACCAAGCTGGCACGGGTCGATATATGACCAAATGGCAGACCAGTAATGATGGGTACTTCAATCAGACCACGGATATAGGCAAGCATGGCATTGAAGTCATAACCGTTATCATGCTCAGCCAATTTATAGGCAGAAAAATTTCCGAGTACGATGGCTTTTTGCTTGCTCAACACACCAGCAAAATGCAGTTGCAGCAACATGCGCTCTATGCGATATGGGTGTTCGCCTATATCTTCCAGGAACAGTATGCCATCTTCAACTTCTGTCCAATAAGGCGTGCCGATTGCATGCGTCAGCATGGCCAGATTGCCACCCCATAATTTGCCCTGCACCTTGAACTCCAGACTTGCGTCAGTTTCAAATTCAACAGTGTGTGAAGTATTGCTGACGCACGCCTTGAATTGTTGCAGCGTATATTCAACTGGCTGCGCACGTATGTAATCATCACATAACATGGGACCAGCTATACTGGTACGGCCACGTGCCAGCATAGCCAGGTGCACCAGAGTGAAATCGCTATAGCCGACAAAGCACTTGCCGCTGTTTGCCAGCAAATCAAAGTCCAGCAATGGCAACAACCGCGACATGCCGTAGCTGCCACGCAGAGCCATGATTATCTGCACATCTGGATTTTGCGCTGCTTCATGCATTTGCCTTGCACGTTCTGCATCAGTCCCACCAAAACGCTGGAATTTAGCCGCAGATTTATAATAACTGTGCACCTTAAACCCTTGCCCGGTCAGGCATTGCAAGCCGCGCTCTATGAGGCTGTCGTCCAGAGGTGCTCCACTAGGGGCGACGATGGCAATTCCAGTTTGCTTGTTTTGTTCAGACATCATGAATATAGTAGTCTTTTCAGTCTTCTAAAAGGGATGCACTATCGCTGGCGGTCAGCTTCTTTTGCACAGCTGCAGCACGCCTCTGAGCAAAAAAATCCTTGAGCATGCTACTGCATTCGTCTGCCAATATGCCGCCGGTGACCTGGGTATGATGATTCAATTGCCCATGCTCAAACACATTTAACAAAGAACCTGCTACGCCTGTCTTGGGATCGCTGGCAGCAAATATCACGCGCGCCAGCCTGGCATGCATCATCGCTCCGGCGCACATCATGCACGGCTCAAGAGTAACGTAGAGTTCACAACCTGGCAGGCGGTAATTGCCCATTAACTCAGCCGCTGCGCGTAAGGCCATAATTTCAGCATGGGCAGTTGGGTCATGTTTGCCTATGGGCCGATTATAGCCACTGGCAATGATCACACCATCCTTAACGACTACAGCACCGACCGGCACTTCACCTTCATTCCAGGCTAACAGGGCTTGCTGGTAGGCTGCCTGCATGAACTGGGCATCACGCAGGTTCTGCTGGTTCTGCCCACCTTGCGGTGGCAGATTTTGCTCGTCGACCATTATCCGTCTATCTCTGCCCAACAATTCGGGGTTTCATAGAGGGTGACCTTGGTCAATTCCAAAGTACGGCCAAATCTGCCGTGATAAACCACTTTCAAAATATCAAAAGCGATCTTGGCCAGGTTTTCTACTGTCGGTACACGATCAATCACCACAGTCTTGTGGCCTGGCAGCTTCTCCAGGAAATTCTTGATGATGTAATCCTTCTCATAGACGATGAAGGAATGATCCCACAGATTGACCAGATGCTCATTGGCCAGCGCCTTGATATCACCAAAATCCATGATCATGCCGTTATCCGACTCGCCATCCTTCTGAACGACATCGCCGGTCAAGGTAATTTGCAAGGTATAGCGGTGACCGTGCAAATTGCGACACTGGCTGCCGTGATCGGGAATACGATGACCTGCATCGAATTCCAACTTTCTGGTAATCGTTAACATGAAAACTCAAGGAATCTGTAATAGTTTATGGGTCTGCAAACTCAGCTTCCATTGCGGATGCTGTTTGCAGTATTCAATTGCAAGACGCAAATTATCGTCTCTCAAAGGGCCATCCATGGCTTGTACAAAGTAATGTTCAAAATCAAGATTTGCATATGCCGCCATATTCTGACCAAACTGCGGGATCACCACTTTCAACTCGCTGCCTTTGCGCACTACCAGCTCAGAACCCATTTTAGGGCTGACGCAAATCCAGTCTACACCTTCAGGCACGGGCAAAGTGCCATTGGTTTCTATGGCAATCTCAAAACCCACGGCATGCATAGCATCAATGAGCACAGCATCAAGTTGTAATAAAGGCTCGCCACCAGTAAACACCACATACTTACTGGCAGTATAGGATACTGGCCACAAAGCGTTGATGGTCGCTGCCAGTTCCGCCGCCTGCTTGAACTTGCCACCACCCTCGCCGTTTGTGCCAACAAAATCGGTATCACAAAACTGACAAACCGCAGTCGCCCTGTCTTCTTCCCGCCCCGACCACAAATTGCAGCCAGAAAAACGGCAAAACACCGCCGGACGCCCGGCATGATTGCCCTCGCCCTGTAGAGTATAAAAAATTTCTTTGACGCTATAAGTCACGTCTGATTCCCGCATGATTGTCAGCAGCGACTTTGAAGGCTGCACAGGCAAGGCTTTTGACAAAGCCGCTCTCTTTTACACCGCATGAAAAATGCAGTATATGAAATTTAATGCGTTTTTGGAACGCAAAAGGGAGACATGATACCACGGAGTGGCTTATTGGCCTTGTGAGTTCGATAAAGCCCCCACTTTATCTACTTAATTTGGCAAGATCTTATAAAAAAATTATGAGACTATGCCAGAAACGAAAAAAGCCCGCAATGATGCGGGCTTTCGGGATGTTTCATGCTTTCAGTTGCCTGATGTTGCCAGACCTGAAATCATTCCCACTCTATCGTCGCAGGCGGCTTGCCTGAGATGTCATAGACGACGCGATTGATGCCGCGCACTTCATTGATGATCCTGTTAGAGACCTTGCCCAGCAGCTCATGCGGCAAGTGTGCCCAGTGAGCCGTCATGAAATCCTGGGTTTGTACTGCGCGCAGGGCAACTACATATTCGTAGGTACGGCCGTCGCCCATGACGCCTACGGACTTGACTGGCAAAAATACTGCAAAGGCCTGACTCGTCGCGTCGTACCAGCTTTGCGGTTTTTCTGCTTGCGGATCAACTAAAGTGCTACGCAATTCTTCGATAAAAATGGCGTCGGCACGGCGTAACAGGTCAGCAAATTCTTTTTTGACTTCGCCGAGTATGCGTACACCCAGGCCAGGGCCAGGGAAAGGATGACGGTAGACCATACCATGTGGCAGGCCCAGGGCAACGCCCAGTTTGCGCACTTCATCCTTGAATAATTCGCGCAATGGCTCCAGCAGCTTCAAGTTCAAGGTATCTGGCAAGCCGCCTACATTGTGATGACTCTTGATGGTGTGCGAGCCTTTTTTGCCTTTGCCTGCACTTTCAATAACGTCAGGGTAGATCGTGCCCTGTGCCAGCCATTTGGCATTACTGAGCTTTCCGGATTCAACCTGGAAGACTTCAACAAATTCGCGGCCTATGATCTTGCGTTTGGCTTCTGGATCAGTCACGCCTGCCAGATGCCCCATGAACTGGGCAGCAGCATCAACATGGATGACTTTGACACCGAGGTTGTTGGCAAACATTTCCATGACCATTTTACCTTCATCGAGGCGCAGCAAGCCATGATCGACGAATACGCAGGTCAGCTTGTCGCCGATGGCGCGGTGAATCAGGGCCGCAGCAACACTACTGTCTACACCGCCGGACAAACCAAGGATGACTTCATCATCGCCCACCTGGGCGCGGATGGAAGCAACAGCCTCGGAGATGTAGTCAGGCATGTTCCAGTCGGACTGGCAGCCGCAGATTTCGTGCACGAAACGACTGAGGATAGCTTCACCCTTCAGTGTATGTGTGACTTCCGGATGGAATTGCACGGCATAAAAACGACGCTCTTCATCCGCCATGGCGGCAATCGGGCAATTGTCTGTGGATGCCATCAATTTAAATCCTGGCGGCATTTCATTGACCTTGTCGCCATGACTCATCCACACCTTGAGCATGCCATGGCCTTCTGGCGTGACAAAGTCATTGATGTCTTTGAACAGGGCTGTATGGCCGCGGGCACGGACTTCGGCATAACCAAATTCACGGACCAGGCCATTTTCCACCTTGCCGCCGAGCTGCTCAGCCATGGTTTGCATGCCGTAGCAAATACCCAGCACTGGCACGCCAGCCTCAAACACGGCCATAGGTGCACGTGGAGTATCACCTTCAGTGACGCTATTTGGCCCACCGGATAAAATAATTCCGGCAGCCCCATAGTTTTTGATGAATTCATCGCTGACATCATAAGGATGGACTTCAGAAAAAACACCTGCATCACGAACGCGGCGTGCGATCAATTGCGTGACTTGGGAACCAAAATCAAGGATAAGTATTTTTGAATGCATAAATCAAATTATCATGTCAGGTTGTGCAGGCGTGGCCTGAACAACACAATTGTTTCCTGCATTTCTGGCTGAAAGCAGGGCTTTTTCTGCAAGACTAACTAAGGTTTCTGGCTCGACTTCGGGGAAAATATCGGTCGATGCCGTACCCGCACTGATGGTCAAAGCGGTATCGACTTCATCTATTTTTTCAGGGTGCATGAGTACTGAGGCACGGATACGCTCACCTACTGCAGTAGCCACCAGATGCGAAGCACCAGGCAACACCACCAGCAGCAAGTCTGTACCAAAGCGTCCCAGGGCATCGAATGGACGCACGCATGAGCGGATGCGGCTGACGGTCTTGATCAGTATCATGTCCGTCGCTGCAACCCCATGCAGATCACGCAGATGCTCCATCTGATCTACGCTGGCAATCAGTAAAGCCAGAGGTTTCAGGGCTTTGCTGCAACGCTCCATCTCCAGCTTGAGTGAACGCACAATGGCAGACTTGTTCCATGTACCCAGCAAGGGGTCGATCAGCGAGTCGCGCTTCAAATTTCGGTTTTGCTTGATGACTTCGAGCTGGCTCTGGTACAAGACACCGAAAGCCATTTCACGTTCGGCCATGGAAGCCAGGTCAGCAAGAGATTGCCTATCTTCATCATCCAGGTCACGGGGCTGGTAGTCAATCAGGATAAGACTGCCTATCAGTTGATTGCCATGATCAAAGATGGGATGGGAAGCAAAGAAGCGTATATGAGGCACACCGACAACTAAAGGGTGCTTGCCCAGGTGCTCATGCAAGCGCAAATCTGGTATGACCAGGATTTCGTCAAAAACAGGAATCGAATCACAAAATGCTGCCTCCATATTGGTAATGGAGTGCACCAAATACTCAAACCTGGGCGTGAGCTTACCCAGGCTGACAAAGCAGTTGGCAACGTCAAACAGTTTGATGCCGAGGCGTTCAAAACGCCCCAGCCTTAGTTCCATTCGTTCCGATACCAGACGTTCAAAACCCGAACTGACAGGTGTCGTTGTAGCTGGGCTGGAACGATCTAAGTTCGTTGACATACCACTCTCCGGGCATCCTCAATTCGGGTCATGCATCACTCTTTAATCAGCACGGTAATTAGGCGCTTCTTTAGTGATCTGCACGTCATGGACATGTGATTCACGCATGCCGGCAGAAGTAATTTCAACGAATTCAGATTTGGTATGCAAATCATCTATCGTGGCGCAACCACAATACCCCATGGAAGAGCGCACACCACCAACCAGTTGATACAAGATAGCAAGTACACTACCTTTGTAAGGTACGCGCCCTTCTATACCTTCAGGTACCAGCTTGTCTGCATTATTGGCAGCATCCTGGAAATAACGATCAGCAGAACCATCGGCCATCGCACCCAGACTGCCCATGCCGCGATAAGATTTATAACTACGCCCCTGGAACAAGATAACTTCACCAGGCGCTTCTTCAGTACCGGCAAACATACTGCCCATCATCACAGTCGATGCGCCTGCTGCCAGGGCCTTGGAGACGTCACCAGAGAAACGTACGCCACCGTCAGCGATACATGGAACACCAGTACCTTTGAGTGCATTGGCGACATTGGCAATCGCTGTAATTTGTGGAACACCAACGCCAGCCACGATACGGGTAGTACAAATAGAGCCAGGGCCTATACCAACTTTGACCGCATCCGCACCATGCTCAACCAGGGCCAGCGCAGCAGCAGCAGTTGCGATATTGCCACCAATGACTTCTATATGCGGATAATTGGTTTTTACCCAACGCACGCGATCCAGTACCCCTTTGGAGTGGCCATGGGCAGTATCAACAACGATAACATCGACACCGGCCTTTGCCAGCAAATCTATGCGCTCTTCATTATCTGGGCCTACGCCAACAGCTGCGCCTACGCGCAATTTACCTTGATCGTCCTTAGATGCAAAAGGATGCTCCGTGGATTTTTGGATATCTTTTACAGTAATCAGGCCGCGCAACTCAAATGCCTCGTTGACAACCAGCACACGCTCCAGGCGATGCTTGTTCATCAGGCGCTTGGCCTCTGCCAGATCAGCAGTTTCATTGACATAGACGAGCTTGTCGCGCGGTGTCATTTTGGCACTTGCTTCAGCATCCAGCTCTTCTTCAAAGCGCAAATCGCGGTTGGTAATGATACCAACTACTGTTTTGCCTTCCACGACAGGAAAACCGCTAATGCCATACTGCTGAGACAGGGCAATCACTTCACGGATTTTTGTGGTGGGCGGGATAGTGATAGGGTCACGTAGTACACCAGACTCAAAACGCTTGACCTTGGCGACTTCGCGGGCTTGCTCTTTCGCGGTCAAGTTTTTATGAATGATGCCGATACCACCTTCTTGCGCCATGGCAATTGCCAAGCGTGCTTCAGTGACTGTATCCATCGCAGCTGATACCAAAGGGATATTCAGATTGATGTTGCGAGTCAATTTAGTCGCAAGCGAAGTATCTTTAGGGAGTATGTTCGAGTATGCAGGGACGAGTAGCACGTCATCGAACGTGAGTGCTTTTTGGAGTAAACGCATAGTATTTCCTATAGGCGCAAAACCGAATTATACAGAAAACTTGCGAAGTCGTCTTGCTCCGTGTAAAACTCTTGCATAATCCTATGTTTTTTTGAAAGCACACCATGTTGATCTCACGTCTTGCCTGCTCCCTTTTATTGACTACCATTTTCTGCGCCAGTGCTCAGGCTCAATATGTCTGGCTGGATGAAAAAGGCAATAAACAATATTCTGACATGCCGCCACCCAAGTCCATCCCTAAGAGCAAAATACTGAAGGCGCCCGGTGGTGTAGCCAAGCCTGCGGCAGCCGAAGCAGAAGACAAACCTGCCTCCTCAGCCAATGAATCGGCTGCCAAATTGGAGAAACCGGTAACAACCGCCAGCAAAAACGAAGACTTCAACAAGCGTAAAGCCGAGCAAGCTGAAAAAGACAAGAAAGCCGAAGAAGAAAAGACAGCGGCTGCGGACAAGGCGAAAAATTGCGATAGAGCGCGCAACTATCAACAAACCCTGAATTCTGGAATTAGAATAAGCCGTACCGACAAAAACGGTGAAAAAAGCTTCTTGTCTGATGCCCAGCGTGAACAGGAAGCGGCTGATGTGAAAAAAGCGCTGGCAGGCTGCTAATAGCGATGGACATGCTCAGGGCAAACCCTGCTAAGCCTGAGCCTGTTTTTTAGCCCTGCGCCTGCGCGACTCCATAGGATCGGCAATCAGGGGGCGGTAGATTTCCACTCTATCGCCAGCATGCAATTTTGCATCTAGCGACTTAAGTTTGCCGAACACACCAGATTTGAGGGTAAAAACATCAATCTCGGGATGCATCTGTATAATGCCACTTTGCTGTATGACTTGCAGTATCGTTGCATCAACTGCAACTTGCAGATCCAGCAAACTCGTTTTATCCAGTCCTGCATAACAAAGCTGAACTGGCATGATAGCAGGCCCAGGCACTTCAGCCATACAAGGCCTCTGCTCTGGTACAGAAAGAATCAACAAAACTATTGGCTATTTTGGAAAAAACTGGTCCTATGAGATGTTCCAGGAGCTTACTGGAGAATTCATAGTTGAGATCAAACTCAATTTTGCAGGCATCTGGCCTGAGTTCGGTAAACTTCCAGCAACCCGACAATTGTTTGAAAGGCCCTTCAACCAGATTCATTTGCATGGAATGTGGTCGCTGATTGATATTTCGGGTCGTGAAATGTTGCTTTAAACCATGGTAGTTAATGGACAGTGTCGCAACCAGATCATGTTCTGAGCGCTCGGCCACCTTGACCTCGCCACACCAGGGCAGGAATTGAGGGTAATTTTCAACTTGCTCAACCAAAGCAAACATTTGCTCTGTGCTGTAAGCTACAAAAACTGTTTTATGCACAACTGCCATCAAGAAGAACCATTTGGTAGAATCACAGACTCGCATTTTAACCGAGTCATAGGCAGTACCAAAATGCATTCCTGCATTTCCTTACTTTAAATTGACCAATTTTCATCCTACATGAGCATCGCTGATAATAAAAAAGCATTCCACGATTATTTTATCGAGGAGCAATACGAAGCTGGTATCGTCCTGCAAGGCTGGGAAGTCAAAGCCATACGCGCAGGCCGCGCGCAGTTGAAAGAGTCGTATGTCATTGTCAAGAATGGCGAAATATTCTTGTTCGGTGCCCATATTGGTGCCCTGCCGACCGCATCCACCCACATTCACCCTGACTCTGTACGCACACGTAAACTATTGTTAAATGCGGCAGAAATCAGCAAGTTGATAGGCAAGGTCGAGCGTTCTGGCTACACCATGGTTGCATTAAACATGCATTTCAGTAAAGGCCGCATCAAATGTCAGATCGGTCTGGCCAAAGGTAAGAAGCAGCACGATAAGCGGGATACGGAAAAAGAGAAAGACTGGCAGCGAGAGCAACAAAAAATCATGAAACAAAACCGCCGCTGATACTGCCGCGACGTGGAGCAAGACGCTAACGCGCTGGACGATACAGTTCGTGTCCAACTTCCTGGATTTGACGGCGCAATGCGCGCCGCTCTTCAGGTGTCATGCGATTACGCTTTTGGCTGTCATCCCCGCCGCCGCAGGCACGCTCACCCATGTGGCGGGCGTCATTGCAGCGCTCCAGCAAACTATTTTTCTCAGTCTGCCTGGTGATTTGCCGTTCGTGCTGTTTTTCTTCCTTACGGGCATTCGCGTCTTTGTTCTGGGCATTCGCACCATTAAAACGCCCCCAAAAACCGGCCCCCGCATTGCCATGCTTACCGTCAGCCATAGCATTGCCCGCCAACACGAGTGACAACATTAAGACAGAAATTTTTTTGTACGGTATATTCATCAAATTGAAAACGAATGGCCTTGCACGAACGAAGCGGATAATGCAAGCTAAAGGAACAAATGAATTGAAGAGGATTGCAATTCTATGCGTAAAAGCACCAGGCTTGCTAGCTCCAATACAGATAATTTAGTTTACGATAGCCAGAGAGAATGCGCATTCCCATTCAGTAAAGTGTGTAACAGTTTGTAATCCGGATTATTAAATTTGTTTGCAAGCTCAGCCTATGACAGTACTATTAAGCCCATGAACACTACGCCCCCCACACCAGACTCCACAAACACCAATTCCAGCAGCCCCAAGGCTAAAATTCTGGTTGTCGACGACGATCTGCGCTTGCGCGATTTGCTGCGTCGCTATCTGACAGAACAAGGCTTTCAAGTAGTCAGTGCTGAAAACGCCCAGGCCATGAACAAACTCTGGATCAGGGAGCGCTATGACATGCTGGTACTAGACCTGATGCTGCCGGGTGAAGACGGACTAGCTATCTGCCGCCGCCTGCGCGGCGCTGGCGATAAAACACCCATCATCATGCTGACTGCCAAGGGTGAAGAAGTAGATCGTATCATCGGCCTGGAAATGGGTGCCGATGATTACCTGCCAAAACCGTTCAGCCCTCGCGAACTGGTTGCCCGCATTAATGCCGTGCTGAGGCGCAAGGCGCCGGATGAATTGCCAGGTGCACCATCTGATGGGCCGCAAACCTTCGCTTTTGGTGATTTTGTCCTTGACCTGGGCACTCGTACACTGAAAAAGAATGACTACAATATTTCCCTGACTACCGGTGAATTTTCAGTATTAAAAGTCTTCGCCCGCCATGCCCGCCAACCACTGTCCAGAGAAAAACTCATGGAACTCGCTCGCGGTCGTGAATACGAAGTGTTTGACCGCAGCCTGGATGTGCAAATTTCTCGTTTGCGCAAACTGATAGAGCCTGATCCCAGCAATCCACTGTATATACAAACGGTATGGGGACTGGGTTATGTATTCATTCCCGATGGTCAATCGCATTAATTTATTATCTTTTATATCATTTTGTGGTTTCCCCCTATTTTGAATGCGTAATTACTTGAACAGTCTGGAATGGCTCAAAAGCGGACTGTTTTGGCGCACCTTCTTCATGCTGGCCGTGCTCGTCACCGCCAGCATGTTGGCCTGGATGTCCAATTTCCGCACTCTGGAGACTGCACCAAGAGCACAACAAATTGCTTCGCAGATCGTCTCCATCGTAACCATCACGCGCGCTGCGCTCACACACTCGGCCCCTGAAAAACGCCACGAACTTTTGCGTGACCTGGCCAATGAAGAGGGAGTGCAAATCTACTTACTGGAAGACACCGACCACATAGAAGAACCGGAAGCAACGCCTTTCCTCCTCGAATCCCGGTCTTTAATGTTGCGGGGGCTGGGTAATAACACGCGTTTTGCCAGCAAATTAAATGGCATAAGCGGCTTCTGGATCAGCTTTGATATCGAAGACGATCACTACTGGCTAAGGCTGGAACAAGACCGGCTGGACCCACCCATAGGTCAGCAGCTGTTCAGTTGGGCTATCCTCACTCTGTTTTTGACACTGTTGGGTGCGGCCATTATCTCAAAGCTGATTAATGATCCCTTGTCACGCCTCAGTAATGCCGCCCGCGCTGTCGCCAAGGGCAAGCAGCCGCCACCCCTGCCGCAAAAAGGCCCGAAAGAAATTCGCGAAACCAATGTCAGCTTCAACACCATGATGGAAGATCTGGTCAGGATAGAAACTGATCGCTCCATCATTCTGGCCGGTATTTCGCATGACTTGCGCACCCCGCTGGCACGCATGCAATTAGAAGTAGAAATGGCCAACCTCAGCGATGATGCCAGAACGGGCATGCAATCCGATCTGCAGCAAATGGATGACATCATCAGCCAGTTCCTCGACTATGCAAAACCACTGGATAAGGTCGAATTTGAACGCATTAACGTCAGCGAAGTCATGCAGCAAGTCATGGATGAAGCCTTTCGCTTCCAAAACCTGCGCCTGCGCACCGCCATCACACCCGATATCTATGTCAATGGCAATCTGACCGAACTCAAACGCCTGTTCACCAATATCGTGGAAAATGCCTGCCGCTACGGTAAAACACCAGGCTCACCCGTCATTACCCTGGACGTGCAATGCTCGCGCAAAAATAAAGAGAGAAAACTCTCCATACAGATCAGCTTTCGCGATCATGGACAAGGTGTAGAAGAACAGGACCTGGTGCGCCTGCTGCGCCCCTTCACTCGCGGCGACGCTTCCCGCAGCCAGGCCAACGGCTCAGGCTTGGGCCTGGCCATCGTAGATCGCATTATTAAAAGTCATGGCGGTAAATTACGCATCTATAACCACCTGGAAGGTGGCTTTGTCATCGTTATCGCCTTGCAGGAAGCAAAAGAAGTCTAAATCCACTCAATTGGCATGCCCCCCGCCCGTCACATTCTTTCGGCAGTGCGCCTTCGCCCCCCCTATGTCTTTGTTCAGCCACAGCAGACTAATTGCTTAAAGATAGCAGCCTGGCACCATCCTCTTAAATGTTACAATTGCCGCCATTTTTCCAGGCTCTTGATAACAAATAAACTCATGCTTACCCAATTAAAAACGCTGTTCGCTGCCAGCTTGCTCCTCTGCCTCCCTGCATTAGCAGAAACTTACCCGCCATCAGCTTACAAAGAGGGTGCCATCAAATGCATGCGCGCGCGCAGCTATGACTGTGCAGAAAAGAACTGGAACCAGTACATCAAAATGCGCCCTACCGACGCCCACGCCGTCGCCAGCCTGGCTATCGTCTACCATTGGGCAGACAAGCCTGAAGCCAGTATCATACAATCAGAAAAAGCTATCAGCATGGGCGAAGGTACTTATGACTTGTTTGCAGCCTACTCTGAAAGCCTGGCCAAAACCGGGCGTATAGATGAAGCGATAGACTGGGGTTATAAAACACTGGCTGTCGTACCCACGCTCGTCAATGTGCGAGGAGATGTCGCCAAATACCTGGTGTTGCGCAAGCGAGAATTTGAAGCCCTGGCTTTGCTCGCCTCTTTTGATGCATCACTGGAGGCCCAGGGCCATGGTCATTATTTCGAAGGCCAGCGTATAGCAATAGAATCATCGCTGGAACGCCAGGGGCAAGCTGTTGCATCAACACAAAAAAGCATACGTCTGCCTAGAACCAAAGAGCATTTTTACGCCCCAGTCAAACTTGGCGACTCCAGAATAGTCGCCTTTATGGTCGATACCGGTGCCACGAAAACCTCACTCAGTGAAGACATGCTGACCAGCTCCAAGGCAACTTATAAAGTGGTCAAGCCAAATGTCAATCTGCAATTGGCAGACGGCAGAAATGTTTCCGGCCGCATGGTCACGCTTGACGCCATGAAAGTCGGACCATTTGAACTCCACAAAGTAACTGCCTTTGTTTGCAAAACCTGCGTATCCTTGCTTGGACAAGCCTCTTTATCTCAATTCAATATGGTGTCATCCAAAATCCAGGGAGTAGAATTTCTAACGTTGGAATTGCGCTAATTGACGTATCAAACCCTGTTGAGACGTGCAAACATCCCTGCTACATCGCGTATCTCAAAGTCATGCCAAAGGTACGCGGGCGTGTGACGGCGATGCGGCGGGTATCGGGTAAATCTGCAGAAATGGCTACTGGCAAACCCGTCTGACCAATTTTATTGAATACATTATCAATAAAAAATCCAAGGCCCAGACGCTTGTCGGCAGAAATCTGGCGTACACCCCATTTCAGGTTGACCAGACCATAGGCTGCCCTCTGATAAAAAGGGCTACTCCTGTCAAACAAAAAATTGGCCTTGCCTATATAGGTATAATCCAGACGAAGATAGGCTGGCATGCCATGTGCGAGTACTGGTGTGTATTCGACTGCCGCAGCCATGGACCAGTTTGGCACATCCAGCAAGCTATCACCATTTCTGGCCGGCGTTCCTGGCACATCATTGTTTAAACGGGTGCGACCAATATTGGCCATCAGATTCAATTCCAGTAACTTGTTTGGCTGATAAGTCAATTCAAGCTCAGCACCACGGCTGCTTGCAGAACCAAAATTGGCGGTAATATTAAAGCCGCACTGCAGCACTATCTGCTGCTGCACATCGTTCCAGTCTATGCTATACAAGGAGGCGTTGGCGGTCAGGCTGCCATGCAGCCAGCGTGATTTGGCACCCAACTCATAATTCCAGATCGAATCCGCACCAAATCTTTGTAACTGGCTTGCATTCAAATTCAGACTGGCAAGCTCTTTACCGCAGACCGCAACTGGCGCAGGATTGTTAGGCCCGCCAGGACGATAGCCCTTGGATGCAGTCGCAAACAACAGCAAGTCTGGTGACGCTTGCCAGGATAGATTGAGTTTGGGATTCAGGCCGCTATCTGAAGAACTACCAGTTACGCCTGAAGCAACACCACCGACGAATTCACCATCCACTTGCTGGGCAAAGCTCTGGTTCACACGAAAACTCCGCAAGCCAAGATTGACACTGAGTTGCGGCGTGATCTTGTAGGAAGCCTCCCCAAACAAAGCTGTTTCGCTGACGGTAGCCTGCCTTGCCCCTTTGAAAAAACTGGCATACTGCGTACCAAAAGCGGCGTTATAACCAGGCGTGACCGGTATTTGCGAAGCCAGGGGTGCATTCACGTGATGGTAATAAGCGCCTCCGATGAATTGCCAAGGTCCTTTCCAGTCCGAAGTCAGGCGCAGCTCCTGAGTAAATTCACGGTTCAAATAGTTGCCCTGCATAATGACCGGGTAAATATAAGTCTGCGGCTTTGGTGAAAAAAAATAATAAATTACTTTGGAAGAATCTTCATCCACACTGACATTCCTGTCGTAGTATGAAGTCGATGACAGTAACTCGAATTGCTCGAACTGCTTGCGCACAGAAATATTGGCGATACTCGACACCTGGGTACTGGGCTCAGGCAACAAACGTGTCTGCAATAGCGCCGAAGTACTGCCTGGCGGCTGGTCAATTTGAAAAGGTGCCCCCAGAAAACTTCTTTGCTGTAGCCACGAGCCAGATAGTGTCAAATCGTCCGCCAACTGCCATTTCAGCATCAGGCGAAAGCCAGAAGTCTTTTCAGTATTGACATTTTCCTGAACTGGGCCACTAACAGGCAAGCGTAAGTAATTATCCGCACTGATGCCATAGCGCGGTATAAAACCATCTTGATACTTCTCAAAAACCGTCAGACGAGCAGCCAGCCTGTCCTCAACAAGAGGAATATTGAGCACTGCTCCCGCCGACCAGTTCCTGCCACCGCCCTTGGTAGATGACAATGCACTATCAGTTTCAAATGTCAGCTTTTTCAAATCTGCTTGCCTGCTCAGGTATTTGACCGTGCCGCCCATGGAACTGGAGCCGTATAGAGTACCCTGGGGGCCACGCAAGACTTCCACCTGCCCTATGTCAAACAAGGCAGGGTCAATAACGCCACGTAAAGACAGTAAAGAGGCATTGCTCGAGGCCGCAATCGGTGTCTCATCAAGGTAATAACCAACTGTACCGGCTGTGCCCGCAGTAGAAGAAATACCTCGCATGATGAGAATATTCTGTCCCGGCCCTGAGGACACCACAGTCAGTCCTGGAGTATGTCGCGCAACATCCAGCACACTTTGTATCCCCAGGCGACTCAGCTTGGCTGCGTCAAAAGCTGTGACACTCATCGGTATGCTTTGCAAACGCTCACTGCGCTTTTGCGCAGTCACTATTACCTCCTGAGCTGGCGGAGTGACAGTTGATGCCTCACCAAGCATTTCAGGCTCGTCTGCCCGGGCTGCTACTATGGGTGACAGCAGCAGCATTATCGAGAGCCTTGCCCAAGAAAACTGCTGGATGATATATCGAGAATGCAATGAAAGCATCACTACCTCCAACGCTGCATGGCACTACATTTTAGTTTCCAGCAAAAAACTCACGGCTGAGCATGCAATTGTTGCTTATATACGTCGCTGAGTCTTGCCAGTTGCCCTGTGTCACTCAATTGCTGAAAACCACGATCAAATCTTGTCATCAGTTCTTTTGCATGTAGCAAGTTGCGCCGTATCACCAAATAAACCGGCACCACCGATATCGGCTTGCCCTGCATTTGTATCTTTTGCCGTTCTGCAGCTGAAAAATGATTTTTCAGCAAATACTGCCCGCTATCAAAATCGATAGGAAACAAATCTATGCGCCCTATGAGCAGCTTTTTAAAATTCGACACATCACTAGGAGCAGAATCGGTCCCTAATACGCCAGTGGCAACCAGCCTGGCAAATTCTTCACTGTAGTAATTGCCTTGTGTAATCCCTATCTTCATGCCACTCAAATCTGCCAGCTTGACCCAATTAAATTCTTCACCGGCTCGCTGAAAAAAACCTATACGCAAAAAATAAATTGGCTTGTTTGAATACAATAATTTCACATCCCGCTCTGGGCTATGCGCCCAGCCATAGCTGCCGTCATAAAAATCCTGCATGACACCTACAATGGCACGATTATTTGGCACTGCAACAAAAGAAGCGTCCACTTTGCTTAATTTAAATGATTCACGCACGATATCGGTCAGCAAACCTGATGGCGGCACACCGTAGACAATCAAAGGAGGATAGTCCTGCTGTGTCAGCGCAATTTGCATACGCTCAGCCTCTGGCACAGCAGGTGGTAGCGACAATGCCTGCAAAAGCAGAGACAAAACCAGGGAAGATAAATTTACCATTCAGCGACTAGCCATGAAAGATGCAATCCAGAATGAAAACCACCGTACCTCATTTTAGGACAGGCAAATTTAAAAATGCTTAAACATTCGTCAAATTGTGTCGCCTTCGTGACAAATTAGCATACTCATCATGTTTCCTGGAGAAAATAATTACCTATTCAATCAAAGTCACCCAAAAACTGCCGAAACCTCCACTGATTTCATAGTCTCATTTACTACAATTGATCCATGATGCGGAAGGATTCGATGAATTTGGTTCTTGCACCGAATAGCGCGGCACTTGCACTATCTCCCCCTGATCCTGTGCTGCCTTTGAAGTCAGCAAATTGCTAATATTTTTCGACAGCTTTTCGCGATGATGATCTTTCAACCATGACACCAGCTTAGTACTCGAATCCGAGTCGCCTGTCATCAAGACCCTTGCCGCTTCAAACAGAGAATTTTGTATCGGCAATTCTTCGCAACGCCCGGGGCCATTCAACGCCAGCTTGTAATTGGTTTGTATGGAATTGACAAACCTGTCCAGCTTAATAAGCTGATTATCCCTATGCGTTTCATCACGGTATTCATCAGCACTGCTTTGCTGGAGAAATGCATTGCGCTTGCGAGGACTACCTTTTTTGGTGAGTTCGAGTAGACGGTCCAGCCCTATATGCCAGACGGCACAGTGGGCACTATTGATGGACCTGCCAACGGTCAATATACCTGCTTCGTCACCACCCACACCCTGGCCGCGAACCAATCCCCCCCCGGCCCTGGAAACAGCATAATTCTTTAAAGGTATATTCACGCCAGGATTAAATCTATAAGGCTGATCAGAAGCAAGAGAGACACCCAGAACATCCAGCTGCCCTTCCCTGCGCTGCTCCAGCAAAGAATCAAATGCCCGATAGATAGACGGGCTGATGACATAGTCAATCATGCTGCTTCTGGTATCGGCCAGTGAACCACTCAAATCCCCCCTGTCGCTGACATGGGCATCAACCAGTATCAACAAGCAGGACAGGTCCTGGGTCCCGACCAGGATTTCAGAATAAGCGCGTATCAAGGCATCCACACCCAGATTATCAGACGAGCCCGCATCATATAAATGCAAGAACTTGGGGCTGGAAGGCTGGTAAATATCACCGTCTGCATTGAAATTCTTCAGTGCCAGGGGTACAAATATCCCGGGGTAAGCTGCCGAGGCTGCCACCGCATCAGCGAGACGCAGTTGATTCAAGTCCGAGCCAATTTCCTTAAATGCCGCATCAGTAAAGGTAAAACCCTGCAAGCTCGCTTCTGATGAATTCAACCCCCTGGTCGTCAGGGTATCTGCACCGACAAAACGGTGCGCATGCGAGCTATTGATATACAGCAATGGCCGGCCAGGCTTCTTCTCACCCAAGTCCCCATAGACCGCACCTTTGTAAATACCGGCATCAAAGACATCGGCCAAGGTCCGCGTAGCATTTTTCCCAGACGTCAGGGTCGGAACCAAGTTCATGGGGTTCGCCGAACGGTACACCCATGAAGTTAAATAGTCCCTGCGCAACTGCATGGACAGCAAATCAAAATCCGCATCACTTTCCAAAGGCTTCAAACTAATCGCAGCAGCAGTCAGCGAGCCACCTGACACCGATGAAAGTGCAGTCACCTCATCAAACAAACCAAAATTACGCAATTGCGCAATCACCCCCAAACCAAAATTTGCAGCCCGCGAACCACCGCCAGAAATCGCCACCCCAACAAACATGGGGTGAGTACAGGGATCGTTTTCTACAGCACTGGTACAACCCAGTTTGGAAGGATAACTCGCCCGCGGCACACTGACATCCGCGCTAGTCGCTTTCACATTGATATAAGGATTTCTTTCATCTATGTGCAAAGTAGCACACCCTGACAAAAGCATCGCCGCCCAGATCGAAGAGCCAACAAAGGCATTTTTTATCGGGGAAATATTCAACAATTCACACTCCATGACTCACAAAAAAACGCGAACTCTCAAATCAGCGCAAGGCACGCTGACTGCATAAAGTTCAACAACAAGATTGGTAGACTATTAATTTTTACAGAGGTTCCTGAATATCTCACGGAACCACTACAAGTAAATGACCAGACGTGATGCTAACAGTATTTCAAAACCAGCTTGTCTTTATAATCACAATCGACTAAATTGCCAAATTAGAAATTAAACTGACTTAAATAGCAAACACCATGCAGCGATTAAATACACGACACTGAGGAGTAACATCATGACTACCAGCATAGGCACCACCACAGGTCCCAACCCCGGCCTGGCCATGACATTGGCAGCCATTGCATATTGCGCCGACCCGGCGACCACACTCAATAATCTGGACAATGGCTGGACTGCCGTATGGGCGGCAATCTCGCCACCGTTTTTGCACCATGGCTGCTGTATCAACTTGCGCAGGACCATGCCAGTCTACCGTCGCTCTTCCCCGTCATGACCTTTGCTGCCCCGACAGCAGGTAACAATGCCTTTGCCACTGCCTATGACAAAAGCTTCCCCAGCTCATGGCGCTACTATAACGAAATCGACCTCGTGCCCATGGCATCTGACTCACTACGCTCGACAGAACTACTCTACTCCCCGGCAACAGAAGCCGGCAGCATAGAAACCACCTACAACAATCTCACCGTCACACTCAAGAACGGGATAGGACTCATCGCAGATTCGATCGACGTTGCAGAACTTCGCGATGGTTCGTATTACGCACAAACCAATCAATCCCATGGCAGTGTTGCGCTGAATACATCCAAGACCTTATATCCTGTCGATACCAGCAAAGCCCTGATAGACCAATGGTTCGACCAGGTCGCCTCGCAACATGTGCAGAGCACTTATCTGTCTTTCTTTGGACTGCCGCCGGTTGCTTGCGCCGGGACTTAACCACATGCAAGCCAGGCAGCACTAAATCGAGCGCCAAATGCAAACAAGCCCTTGATCAGCAAGGGCTTGTTTGCATTTGGCCAGAATAAGAATCAATGTCCAAATATTTTTTGTCTTTGCTCATGACGCTGCTGCACCTCCAGCGATAGCGTAGCGGTAGGTCGTGCCAGCAGGCGCTCAACACCAATAGGTTCGCCAGAATCTTCGCACCAGCCATAGTCCCCCTCGTCTATACGCGCAATTGCAGCACGCACTTTCTTGAGCAATTTTCTTTCACGATCACGTGTACGTAATTCAAGCGCATGCTCCTCCTCTATCGTGGCACGATCAACAGGGTCCGTGATGATTTCATTCTCCTGCAAATGCGCCGAGGTCTCGTTGGCATTTTACACCAGGCCCAACTCAATATCCTGCAGACGCGATCTAAAAAACGCCAATTGTGCATCATTCATATATTCCATCTCACTCATTGGCAGAATGGTCTCTTCCGTCAATTTGGATTTTGAAATACGCACATTGGATCTGATTGCTGCTTTCTTTGCCGCATGGGCTTGTATGGTGGTCATCGTAAAACTCCTGAATTGAATAATTGGCGATTGCGCGAGTTGATATTTCCCAAAAACATATGGCAAGAAATCAGCAAATCCCTTGAATTACCCAGACTTTGCCTGCTGAAGAAATATTTAAAACGTATGGCAAGATACCAATCAATTCACACCACATCTACAAGACCACGACCACAAAACTTGTCAGCGAGTTCCTACGCAGGCTTAGAAATTTCATCACCCAATGAATAAGGCGTGAAACGGATCACTTGCTCGCCCAGCCACTCGTTACACTCTCTAAACCGCGCCTGCAGCGGTTCCAGCTCGTTCATGGCAAACACCTTGGCCGCTGGCTCAACAGCCCCAAAACCGCCCGTATTGTTCGGCACCAGACCCAGCAGTTGCGGTGGTACCCGGTGCGCCGCCAGCATGTCGTCACGCGTCACGTTCTTGATGCTGAAAAATTCATCCTTGGCCGCCACCTCAGACACTAGCAATATCTGTATGCCGTCCTTCTTGCCGTTGGGCGCATACATGAACACATTGCGGAAATTGCCTGGCCCCTTGCTATAGCGTAGTGCCTGGCGCATGTTGTCGACGTCACTTTGATTCTGTGCAGGGTCTGTCATATACAAGATGAAACCAGCATGAGAGCCGTTCTTGCAATACTTGCACCTGAATAGCGTGGCTGCTTCATTCGACCAGGTAGAGTGCAAAGCGCTGAGATATTCCGGCAGGCCGTACACCTCCTGATTGATGTCCGGCTCCATCAAATGGAAAATCGCCCCAGACTCAAACACATGATCTTCCTGCCAGCCAAGCACAAAGGCGTATTGGTTCAAGTCGTCACTACATCGGCGCATGTACTTGGCAAGCGCAGGCTCAAGCGGCAAAGGCTTGCCGTTAGGGCTTTTACGGTTTTCCAGATAAGCATTACCAAACACCAAAAATCCAGAGCAAACCGGCTAAACGCCTCGCGTGACAGCAAGGCATGCGACACAAAGATAGCATTGACGCCGTGCGTGCTGGCTTTAAATCTGGGTGTCAGCCGCCTGGGCGCATTCCTGCCTATGGGCAAAGCCATCACCCAGCTCGGCATCCCCCTCAATGAATGGGTATTCATCCTCATCATCATCTACACCGCCCTGCAAATCACCTTCTTCCTGCGCGACAGACTCATCAAGCCCTGGCTGCACCGCCGTGTAAATCAGAACGCCAATGTGCAGAAAGGTAAAAGCCAATCATGAGTACGGATATCAAACAAAAACTCATCGCCGAAGGCATTGCCGCCTTGCCTCTGATAGTCCTGTTTGAAGGCACCAGGCAAACCGCCTACCTTGCCGCCGTCAGCATCCCCACCATTTGCCGGGGCCACACTGGTGGCGTCAAGCTGGACCAGACTGCCACCATAGAGCAATGCAATGATCAGCATCGCCTCACGCTCGTTTGAATACGCCTACGTCCTCAATATCATCGTCACCGACTACAGCGGTGAAGAAGACGCCCTCATCGCCCCCCCCTGCTCGATTGGCTGGCAACCCACCAGGCAGACCTGCTCGGCAACGACGACAAAGCCAAAGGCATACGCTTCATGGTCGACTTCAACAACCACAACAGCGTTGACATCAGCCTGGAGATAGACCTGACAGAGCGCGTCATCGTCAAACAGACCGGCACCCGCTTGGTGGCAACTGATCAACGGCGACAAGCTGCTGGCAGAATGGCAGGTGCACCCCATCCCACCCACATAATGCAAGACGACCTCACCGCGCTGGAGACATGGGTCAGCACCCTGCTGACCAACCTAGACCCCGCATCCAGGCACAACAAAACCCCGACGGCACGCCCTACGCACCGCGCAAACAACGCAAAAACATACGCGGCAAACAAGGCCGCATCAAAAAGCAAAAAGCCAGTATGTTCAACAAACTAAGGACAAACACCCACCTCAAAGCAAAGGCAAACGGCAACGGGCTGGAAGTAGGGTTCTATGGCCGCGTAGCCCGTATTGCGCTGGTGCATCAATACTGGTTACGGGACAGGGTTGTGGCGGGTGGGGGTGAAGTCAAATACTATAAGCGTGGTGTCATAGCTGAAAGCGAGCATGTGAAAAAATTAATTTTAGACACATTTATCCACCGCTCCCAGGCTCTCAGATCATAGACGAATTTAACGGAACTAAACGACGCTATGGTATGTGGGCAATAGGAATAAGTAAACTCAGAGGATTCGAGGGCATCGCAACAAACCCATATCTCAAATAAAACGCTGCCGCTTTTTCGTCTTTGGCGTCAACAAATAGTGCCCAGCCCCCAACAGCTTCTGCCGCAGATTTGGCACGACTCATGGCGTCAAGCAGCAATTCTTCACCGTAACCCCGACCTTGTTGGCTTTCTTCAACAGCCAACCTTCCTAACGTGATAGCTGGTACATTGGCTGGCAATTTTTTTGCCATACTCGGCGGCAAGGTATCTCTAGAAATTAATGCCCGTATTGCCAAACTATAAAACCCCAAAACAACCTGTGGCTTATCTTCATGGACAATGACAAATGTTTGCGAAATTAAGTTCTTCTTATGCTGCTTCGCGATTTGCTGGACCCATGTGTTTAATACTTCATTACCGCAATTAAAGCTTCTTACATCATGCACTGCTTCCAGTGCTGTTACGAACGTTGTCATTTTCTGCCTTTATTTTGCGCTTTTCAAACGCCTTTCTCAGCACTTCATTAGGCCGATTAGGGGTATCAAGCAATTTTATAAATAAAGCAGCATCTTCTAGCGAAAAAAATATCACACGTTCGTGATTGATAATTCTGTCCGCCTTTTCGATCGCAGCCTGAACCAAAAACTGGTTCAAGGTCGCGCCCGTCAAATCTGCTGCTACCTGTAACTTTGTTGCTATGGGCTGAGAAACTCGGGCTGTAATCCGGTCTCTATTTTCCGTCGCGTTAATCATATCTATACCTTTCGGCGTGCTCTTAAAGCACTTCACTACCAATTAAATTGTGTTTTTAAAATTATTTATTTTCAACTATTCATATTCACCTCACTTTTTGTTAAAAGCCATATTTTGTTATCAAGCCTGAATTATATCACACTGGCGACAAAATGCCACCATCAATGTGTCAAACTGGCACCAATCAAACTATACAACGATAAAGGCCATAGTTTTTAACTTGCAATGGGGATAGTCAGAAAAAACTGAACTTCGCTACAAATTAATTTTTTTACATGTATTTCAAAAAAATCGAGACGAAGTGTCGGCACACAGTGAAATTCAGTTGATTGGGGCGGATGGACAAATACACCTGTTTTGACATCGGTACTTTGTCATCAAATGGGGTGATCTCAAGTAAGTCACAATAGCAATGAAAAATATAATTAATGACTTAAATGAAGGACGCAGAAATTTGGTTATGCATGAGAGATGCTCAAAAACCAACCACAACAGGTGAGTCTTGATTTTTGGGATGCAAAAAATAATTTGATATAGGTCTGTGTCTATACAGGGGTGACCAGCCTCGCGTATTTACACACGCGAATTTGAAATTATTGAGATTTTTCCAGGTTCGACACATGCCCGAATAGATACCAATTATTGCGAACATGTGATCATGAAAAACAGCACATAGAAAATACTCGAAAGAACAATAGAATTCAGTTTAATTGTCGCTAGGAGCCTGTAAAAATAACTGTGTAAGTTCTCCCGGAGCTATTGGTGAGCGTTGATGCGCTCACCAAATTCGCTATCAAAGCGATTCAGTGCCTGTCGCCAGTGTTGTATAGGCATGGTCCATTTCTTCGCTGCCTGTTGTATCGCCAGGTACACCACTTTCATGGCCGAGGCATCATTGGGGAAAAATTTTCTGCGCTTGGTGGCTGACCGGATGACGCTGTTAAGTGATTCGATGGCATTGGTCGTATAAATGGCCCCGCGTATCTCCGGCGGATACTCGAAGATGGTCCGTAGATTGGGCCAGTGGTTTGTCCATGATTTGGCAACCTGCGGATACTGTAGTGGTCAAGTATTTTCGGACACAGGGATAGGTTCTTTTTCTACCATTTGTTGCTCATAGACACTGGGCGGCAGATTACCCAGGGTGGAATGCAGACGGATGTTGTTGTAAAAGCTCACAATATAATCTGCAATGTCATGCATGGCTTCATGCATGATTGGCGTAGGTCTTACGCCAGACACGCTCCATTTTTAAGCTCAGGAAGAATCGCTCCATAACAGCATTGTCCCAGCAATTTCCCTTTCTGCTCATGCTGCAAATGCATCCATACTTCCTCAACAAGTGCTGGTAGGATCCGCTGGCATACTGGCTCCCTCTGTCTGAATGTACGATCAATCCAGCGTCGGGTGCACGTTGTATCAGTGCCATTTGCAGGGCTTCACAAACGAGTTCGGCATGCATGTGTGGTGCCATTGCCCAACCCACGATCTTGCGTGAATACAGGTCCAGCACTGCCGCCAGGTACAGCCACCCGCTTTGGGTACGGATATAGGTGATATCGGCTACCCAGGCACGGTTGGGTTCTTTCTGTTCAAACTGGCGGTCCAATTGGTTTGGCGCTATAGGTAAATCATGCTTGCTGTTGGTCGTATGAATGAACTTGCGCTTCCAGATTACCTGCATCCGATGTCGCTTCATGAGAGTGCGTATCCGGTGACGGCCTACCTTTAACCCTTTGTGCTGCAAACTGCTTTGCAGGCGGCGACTGCCATAGGTGCTGCCACTGATTTCAAATGCTGCTTTCAGATGTACACTGGTCGCGCAGACTTTTTGCAGGCTCTTCTGGCTCCTTAAGTGGGCGTAATAACCGGACCTGGATACTTCCATTGCCTTGCATGCCGCCTGTACCGGAATGGCCTTCTGTTGCAACTGATGGATGACCCGATATCTCATTTCAGCTCTTTGGCAAAGAAGGCCGATGCCTTTTTTAAGATATCGACATCCTGCCGGAGCTGCCGATTTTGTGCTTCCAGTTCACGTATGCGCAGTTGCTCTGGCGTTAAAGACTTCCCTACTCCAGCCTCCTCAAGTTTCTCCACATCCAGCTGGCTCAACCACCGGCGTACCGCCGTCTCTCCCAGCTTGAATTCCTTGCACACCTGGTTCACACTTAAACCTTGCTCTGTCACCATGCGTACTACTTGTAGCTTAAATGCCATCTCAAAGGTTCTTCTTTTGGCTTTCATCTCTTTTCCTCAATAGGTCAATTATCCCACCTATCTCGGTGTCCGGTATTATTAGACCACTACAGTGGTTGCCATTAAGAACGATTTCAGTCGTGGGGATAATCACCACAACTGGCTGCAATCATCGAGATGATTACCATATTTGAAATGGCATTGAAGCATTGGGAAAACCCCAACGGATGGAAGATAAATCCAATAACGGGCAAGCCTTTACGACAGACTGTGCAGACCGCCAAACCAGGGAGATATTCCCCTAGCTAACACCATAATGGTGCCAGTTGAGGGGATTATTTGAGTAAAAAGCGACCCCGTGCCTTCCGTTCCCTCTAAAAACTGCAACGTAATCGTTTTTCCGATCGTGCACTTTCAGGAATTACTTTTGTAGAATCTGGGCGAATTTCGAAAAGATTCGTTGAGCAAGAGGTGCCATGATGTTGAAATTCTGAAGTGTAAGTCTTTCCTTCCAACGGAATGAAAGAAAAAGTAAGTCCACAGTATCCGTGATTGGTATCTAACCAAATGCGCTTGCCTGCTGGAATTGAAATATCTCTTTGCTCAGTATGACCTTTGATAGCAGGGTGTGGTGTGCCGCAAGTGCCGCTTTCACTAATCAGCACACCCGGGGTTCTGCCCAAGAACCGTATGGTCGCAATACTGCCGCTTACGGGTGGGGTATACGTTGAACATGCGGTAAGAGTTAGTCCTAGGGAAAAAATAGAAAGTGTTTTAATCATTCTCATTTAAGTAATTTATTGAAAATATGCACGCTTTGGATTGAAACCAACTTGTAGCCGAATTGGCATCTCAACCACATGCCATTGAGTCGATCGACTTAGATTGGGCGTGTCGTTCCGTAACTTTTTACAATTGGAGTGGCCAATCCAAATGTTTTTTCTTCACAAAAAAGCCCATAGAATTTTCCGGCTTCAAAGTTAAAACGAGTTCTGATTCTTGCACGCATTCCTGAAGGATGTAAAACGCATTCATATGTAACGTAATGCTGGCCCGGCAACATCTTCACAATGCGTGGATGACCTGCAAAGTATCCTCCGTATTCCACTCCATCAACGCCGATGAAATATCCATTGCCCTGGATATTGGGGTCTTCGGTTTGAACTATAGTAGCGAGTTGCGCATCTGGCTTTTTTTCACCCTCATATGTGTGAAGTCCTTGAACTCCCACTATGCTGGCACACCCTGACAAAATCAATACAAGTACTAAATTTAGAGACGAGTTTTCTTTCTTGAAAATTCTAAACATAATTTATATTCCGCAAAAAAATAAGCTGCATGATATCGTTAAACGAATGATTCATGGCAAATCTTAGCAACGAAAACAGTCAGCGTAGGCGAGACTAACAGAGCTTAATCGCCTACCGGGTTGGAAATGCATTAATTTCACACCGGATCCTGCAGTTCCGTCCTGCCTTCTTTTGGTTACCGTTTCCCCTAATTGGCTCCGCCAAAATCCTATGTGAGTATGTGTCGGTACACACGACACCTTGCACCTCAAATGTATGAAAATTTGCGTCAAATTGCGTCATCAATTGAGGCTAACCGGGTGGCAGCAAACGTAAGTCGGGCTTGGTCCTAACTGGTGACGCATATTTGAGTAAAAAGCGACCTATTTAGCGGACAGGCGTGGTGGGGGGATGTCTGCGCGCCAGGGGATTAAATGGGAAATACCTGAAGAAATTGTGTAAATGAAACCATCTCATTGAGATCCTAAGGTGGTTGATGGAGTGCTCATAGCTACAAGGCAATAGATTTTCGGGTGTAGCACAATTTTCGGCCCAAAGTGTAGTGCATGCCAGCTTATCGAACTCAAATCATATTGTCCGCCACACCCGTTTCCTGCTTTATCAACTGCCTTCCGTCGACAAACTTCCCAACATAATTTGCCTTTTCACGCGCACAAAATATTAGTCAATAAATAATGTTAATAAGACAAATAAGACTTGTAATAAATAGACTAGAAATCTATATTAAATGTTGACGTAATTTCATCTTGAGATAAAAGAATGATCACGGACAAGAAAATTGAAAATCAGACAATAATTTACAAATTTGCTAAAGGCATGGCAACTTTGTTTTTGGGGGTCGTGATCCCCTTAATATTGATGTTTCAAGCATATTTCGTGCTTCACGAATTGAGCCACAATATTCAAACTCATGAGAGTAACAACACAGTCACTGAAAACTTCATAAAAGTCAGGAAAGAACTATCAAGTGCAAATGACTTTCTCTTGTTTACGAAACTACAAACAGAAAATGTAAATTACAACGTAATGATAAATAAGCAAGTAATGAAAGTTGCAGTGATGAATATAGGTTTTGCCGTTATGTCTGTTGGGATAATGTTCATCCTGCTAGGTTTTAAAGAAATCAGTGACACACAACAAAAAACTGAAAATGGGATGACATTGTCTGGAGCGGCCAATGGAATAAAGTTTGATGTCAAGACAGGCTCAACGGGCCTGGCAATTTTTATACTGGGCTCACTTATGGCAAGTGGGAGTGGAATTTTACCAAACGAGTATCGCGCGGGTGATATCCCAGGATATTGGTATGAAGGCAAATCTGCAGCTCAACGAAATATTGCTGAAAAGCATAGTCTGAGTGAACGTGAAGAGCTTTCAGTTCGCAACTACCAAGACTGTCGAATTAACAATTCGGATGGACTACAATTCGCTCGTTGTTTTACGAATCGTTTTGCAGATACTTATGACAAGGAAACATCAAAATGAAATTTCCAAAGTGGTGCTTTTTATTACTTGTTTTTGCTATCGCATTTTCCACAGCCGCCATTGCACAATCAACCAAATGTGATGCAAAACCGAAACTATATGTCCATGCAAAATGCGAATGCACAAAAGATAAAACTTCGTTAGAAAAAGAAGACTGCAATTGGTCTACTCTACTTTTTTTCGGCGAACCTAAAACAGCCTATGAAGAGGCTCGGGATGCTGACATCAAAAAAGGCTCTTCAACTCCGGGCGGATCCTCAAATATTCCAAAATCCCAAGCCAATAAAATTGGACTTTCTTTGAAAGACCCTATTAGTCTCGACACAAATGACCCGAATAGTATTACAAATCAGACACTTGGGAAAAATGCTCCATTATCGTCCAGTTTCCCTCGAAAAAAATAAAGGCCTGGCATGAGTCCTAGCCAAACTGAACAGACCTAATTGCCAATAATTAGTTCAGCTCCCCGTCCTCTGCCGCGCCGCCCTCTCCCGCTCAAAATCATCCCGGCAATCCCGATCACAAAATAGCGTATCGGGTGCCACCGATTCATCACAAAACCGACAAGCCCCCGTACACCGCATGCGTACCCTACCCCGCGCAAACGCAATCGCCGAAGCAATAAACATCTCGACATTTTTATCTGACATATCCGCAACATCACTCATTTCGTATTACCTCCCTCATCACCCAATGAATAAGGCGTGAAGCGGATCACCTCCTCGCCCAGCCACTCGTTACACTCCCTGAAACGCGCCTGCAGCGGTTCCAACTCATGCATAGAAAACACCTTGGCCGCTTTCTCAACATCCCCAAAACCGCCCGTATTGTTCGGCACCAGGCCCAGCAGTTGAGGCGGCACCCTGTGCGCAGCCAACATGTCATCGCGTGTCACGTTCTTGATGCTGAAAAACTCATCCTTGGCCGCTACCTCAGAAACCGGCAAAATCTGGATGCCGTCTTTCTTACCGTTAGGCGCATACATGAACACATTGCGGAAATTGCCCGGTCCCTTGCTATCGCGTAGCGCCTGGCGCATGTTGTCAACGTCGCTTTGATTCTGGGCTGGGTCTGTCATGTACAGGATGAAACCGGCGTGAGAGCCGTTCTTGTAATACTTACGCCTGAACAGCGTCGCCGCCTCATTCAACCAGGCAGAATGCAAGGCGCTTAGATATTCAGGCAGGCCATACACCTCCTGATTAATATCAGGCTCCATCAAGTGGAAAATCGCACCAGGCTCAAAGACATGATCTTCTTGCCAGCCACGCACAAAGGCGTATTGGCTCAAGTCATCACTGCACCGGCGCACGTACTTGGCAAGCGCGGGCGCAAGCTGCAAAGACTTGCCGGTGCGACTTTTGCGGTTTTCCAGATAGGCATTACCAAACACAAGGAAGTCCAGCGCAAAGCGGCTAAACGCCTCACGTGACAGCAAGGCATGCGGCATAAAGGTGGCCGCCAGCAGGTTGCGCTTTACATAGATTGCCGTTGAATGGTGCACGCTGGCCCTGAAAGACTTAGCCAAGCCATCCCAACTGATAGGCGGTTCGTAATACCGCCCATTCGTCCAGCACTCGATATAGTCCAGAATTTCAGACCTGTCTAATACCGGCGTAGGATCACCAAAGCTGAACACCTCGGCCCCAGGCGAGACTGGCAAAGCCGGTACCGCTTCAGCCTGACTACTTGGCCCAGCGTTGAAACTGCCGCGCCTCTTCTTTCTCGTCATGAATACACCTCCATAAATGATTGATTGCTGCCTATGCCGCCATCCAATGGCTCATGGTCCAGCGCATGCATACATGCCCAGGCAAGGTCTGCATGCCCGGTTTCTTCGCTTCGGTCGGCCACATAGGTCACATGCTGGCCGCTGGCCGTCAGGGTCTTTTTAATCGTCATGAATGCCTGCGCCAGATCCGTGGCCCCGGCGTCGAATTCCAGACGGCCCTTGCTGATCACATCGCGGGCCTTGATGACCATGCGGCTTTTAACAGCCGGGTCATAGTTGATCTTGGTCACATTGGGATAGAAGTTCTTCACCAACTGGTGCACACCCTCCCCCATACCCGTCGCGTCAATGCCGATAAAGGCAACGTGGTAGCGAATGGTGGTTTGCCGTATCTGCTCTGCCTGGGCCGCAAAGTCCATGCCCCTGAACTGCATGCGCTCCAACACCCGGAACTTGCCGCCTGGCGTGCGTGGCGGCGCAAGGATGACCAGCCCGGCACTATCCCCCGTAAAAGCAGGGTCATACCCTATCCAGACCGGGTTATCACCATAAGGCCGCGTGGTAAATGGCTTAAAGTCTGTCCAATCTACCCAGGCGTCCACCATGCACTTTTGTAGCTCCTGCAGGGGGAAGACAGACGCCGTGTCATCAATGAACTGACACATCAACAGGTTTTCAAACTGGTCCGGGCTATATTCGTAAGTGCGCAGCTCATCAATGTCGAACAGATCACAGCCGCCAGCCTGGGCGTCCAAGATCGTGACGATTTGCCGCCACATCTTGTCTTCACCCGTAAAACCACTGGCAAGCCGCTTGTGGCTGACATCAATATTGACCTGGTCTTTTTTGGGCCGTCGCTTATTGAACAGCTCCCCCGTCCAGAACGGGTAAGCCTCATGCGTAATACTCGATGGCGTAGAAAAATAGGTCTTACGCCATTGTTTATGCAGCGCCATACCTGACGCCACCTTGTTCAATTCCTGGAATTTATGCGTCCAGAAAAATTCATCAAAGTAAAAATTGCCGTGATATCCCTGGGCCGTACGAGCATTGGTACCCAAAAAATACAGGTGTGCGCCATTGGGCAAAACTATAGGATCACCGGCCAGCTCGATGCCCGCCGCCTCTTTGGCGAATTGAATAATGTACTGTTTGAATACGTGCGCCTGCGCTTTTGATGCAGATAGAAAAATCTGATTGCGCCCCGTCTCTATTGCATCGGCTAAGGCCTCCCGCGCAAAGTACCAGGTAGCGCCAATCTGCCGCGACTTCAAAATCACCCGCGTGCGCTCATGCCCATTGCGCAACCATACCTTTTGATAATCAAACAACGAATCGCGGAAAGCCTCTAACAACTGGTCGCGCTGCTCATCACTGTAATCATTGCGCGTCGGCTTCTTCTTAGGGCCAGCATTGCGATTTGCCAGCTTGGGATTCAGATCTACCTCATTGCCGCCCGGTGTCTCATAACGCCGCACCCGTGCTGTCTGCACCGCCTGGCGCATGAGCAAATCAATCTCTTTGAAATCACCACCCGTTTTAACGTCCTTGGCAACTAGTTGAACCAGGCGCGTTTCAAGGCTGGCTTCGATTTTCTCGATGAACGGGGTTTCATCCCACTTCTCCCGGTCACACCAGCTCTGCACCGTCGTGCGGGCAATCTCCAGATGCCGCGCAATCGAAGACACCCGCCAGCCCTGCCAGTACAGTGCCTGGGCGTGCTTTTTCAGGTCGTAAGTAGGCGCAACCGTTGCGCCATCAGCAGGCGCATCCAGTTCGTTATCGGGGGAAATTTCAGACGTGTCATCGTCGGCAATCGCAATCATGCCGCCAGATTAAGGGCATCGCGCCCGCGTAGGCAGTACCGCAAAGTTGATAAAAATCTTAACAACTCCCAGCCCGTTGAACACACTCAGCGCAAGTAAGACCATGGGCACTCATCAACTGCCCAGCCCCTTATTTCATCATGTCCACCAAAAAATTCAAGTCAAAATTCTTCCGCGTCGCCGTCGAAGGCGCCACCACAGATGGCCGCAAAATAGAACGCAGCTGGATACAACAGATGGCCAAAAACTTCGACCCGCAAAAATACGGCGCCCGTATCTGGATGGAACACATACGCGGCACCCTCGCCGACAGCCCATTCCGTGCCTATGGCGATGTAACAGCAGTAAAAGCAGAAGAAGTCACCATCGACGGCAACAAAAAGCTCGCCCTCTTCGCCCAAATCCAGCCCACAGACGACCTCGTCGCCATGACCAAGGCTAAGCAAAAGATCTACACCAGCGTAGAAATCAACGACAAATTCGCCGACACCGGCGAAGCCTACCTCGTTGGCCTCGGCGTCACCGACAGCCCCGCCAGCCTCGGTACCGAAGTATTAGCCTTCGCCGCCCAAAACCCAGACGCCAACCCCTACGCCACCCGCAAAGCCACACCCGGCAACCTCTTCTCAGAAGCCACCGAAACAGTCTTTGAATTTGAAGAAATCGACGCCGAGACCAGCAACCTCGCCACCAAAGTCATGGATCTCATCAAAGGCTTCACCAACAAAAAAACAGGCGACGACGCCCGCTTTGCCGATGTCTCCAAAGCCTTTGAAACCGTCTTAGAGCATGCCGCCACCCAAGAAGGCCGCATCAACATCCTCGAAAGCGCCCTCAAAACCGCCACCGACAACTTCAACGCCCTCAAAGACCAACTCGACAAACAACCCGGCAACCACACCCAGCGCCCACCCGCCACAGGTGCCGCCAGCGCCCAACAAACCGACTGCTAAGCCAATAAATAAACAACAGGAAACAACATGCAAAACACCACCCGCAAAGCCTACAACACCCTCGTCACCCGCCTGGGCGACATCAACGGCGTAGACGACGCCACCAAAACCTTCGCCATCGCCCCCAGCGTCCAGCAACGCCTTGAAACCAAAATTCAAGAATCCAGCCAGTTCCTCAGCCGCATCAACATCATCGGCGTGCAAGAAATGGAAGGCGAAAAGCTCCACTTAGGCATCAGCAGCCCCGTCGCCAGCCGCACCGACACCACCCAGCAAGACCGCCAGACCCGCGACTTAACCGGACTGGAAAACGGCCGCTACAAATGCAGCAAAACCAACTACGACACCCACGTCCCCTATGCCAAGCTTGATGTCTGGGCCAAATTCCCCGACTTCCAAACCCGCATTCGTGACGTCATCGTCAAACGCCAGGCGCTAGACCGCATGGTCATGGGCTTCCACGGCACCAGCATCGCCCCCAATACCGACATCCTCGCCCACCCCCTGCTCCAAGACGTCAACATCGGCTGGCTGCAACACATGCGCGAAGACGCCCCACAGCGCGTCATGTCCCACGGCGCAGCCGCGGGCAAAGTCAAAATCGGCCAAAACGGCGACTACGCCAACCTCGACGCCGCCGTCTTTGACGCCATCACCCTCCTCGACCCCTGGTTCCGTGAAGACGCAGGCCTGGTCTGCATCGTCGGCCGCGAACTCATGCACGACAAATACTTCCCGCTGGTCAATACCAACCACGCCCCCACAGAGACCCTGGCCGCCGACATCATCATTAGCCAAAAGCGTCTGGGTGGCCTGCAAGCCGTCAGCGTCCCCTACTTCCCGCCTAACAGCTTCCTCATCACCCGCTACGACAACCTGTCCATCTATTACCAGGACAGCGCCCGCCGCCGCCAGATCGTTGACAACGCCAAGCGCGACCGCATCGAAAACTACGAATCCTCCAACGACGCCTACGTCGTCGAAGATTACGGCATCGCCGCCCTCGTTGAAAACATCGAACTCGCCTAAGTCACACACCAACCATGACCACCGCCACCCACCACAGCCCCGCCCAGCGCCACGCCGCCCGCATCCTCGCTGCCAGGGCAGCCGCAGCATCCAGACACGGCCAGCCCATCCAGGGCAGCGCCTACGATTTGATGCTCGCCAAACTCATCAACGACAAACAAAGGCTCAAGACCATCAAATCCATCCAGCGCAAAATCGAGCTCAAACGCGAAATCCTGCCCGACTATGACGACTGGATCAACGCCGCCCTACAGCACGGCAACGGCGCCCAAGACCTCGTCTTAACCACCGCCCTCGTCTGGCACATAGACGCAGGCGACTACGCCCGCGCCCTCGACATCGCCCAATACTGCCTGGTACACAACCTCAACCTGCCAGATCAATACGCCCGTGATGTCCCCACCATGCTGCTCGACGAAATCCCAGGCGCATATCTCGAAGGCCGTTTTGAAAGCCCGGCTGCAGCCGTGGAAACTCTGCGTGCCGTGCAACTGCTGACCGTCAATGCAGACGTACCAGACCAGGCCAGCGCCAAGCTGTACAAGGCGCTGGGTTACGCACAGATAGGCAAGATGGGTAACGGTGACATTGACTTTGAACAGTTACCAGAAGAAGCCGCCAGCAAGGCATTGGACAACCTGCGGCGCGCCCTGGACCTATTCCAAAACATCGGCGTCAAGAAAGATATAGAACGGCTTGAACGCCGTCTCAAGAACATCGTAGGCGATGAAGGTGGAGAGAAAACCACCCCGCCAACGTAACCAAGCACCCTCCGGCGCCGGGCGGCGTGGGCCGATCAGGGATTTCTAGCCATTTACCCTGTGACAGCCCACCCACTGCCCACTTGATTGACTCAATGAAGATCCAGACCCATGCCCTCATTTATTGCCAACGCACCAGCCGGCCAGACCAGCTCAAGCCAACCAGACAACATCATTACCAATGATGGATTTTTTCCGGATCTGGATGTCACCGCCATGCGCGACGCCATCAGGCTGGACGGCACGGTCACAGATGCCCGCCTGATCGCGGCCACCGTAGACGCAATCATCTTTGTGAATGACCAGGTGAAAGAGCTGAAGGCATCGGCGCAAAATGCAGGACACAGCAGCATGGCAGCCATCCCAGCAGCACAGGTCAACCGGCAAAGCGTCTTGATTGCCCACTACCTGCGCGCTGTGTATTGCACGGCAAAAGCGGATCTGATTGAACGTTACAAGGATTACGACACCACTGCCACCTCCCTGGATGACAAGAAGCTGGTCGGCTTTCTGGCAAATGGCCCTGATGAAGAACGCAGGAATGCAGCCTGGGCGATATCTAAGCTCATGGGCTGCCATCAAGTCACGGTAGAGCTTATCTAACCATGATGGTGCGCGCTCAACAAAACGACACCCTGGACCTATTGGTCTGGCGTCACCTGGGCAGCACTGCAGGCATTACCGCAGTGCTGGCCTTAAATCCTGGCATCACCAGCCTGGGCGCATTCCTGCCCATGGGCAAAGTCATTACTTTGCCAGACCGCGCACCTGCAGCGCCAGTGCTGCAAATGATTAACTTGTGGGACTAACCATGATCGACTACCCCATGGAAACAGTGAAAACTATGCCGCCAATCGCCATCAGTGCAATCACCTTGCTGGGCATTCCCCTCAATGAATGGGTATATATCCTTACCCTTATTTACATCGTGCTGCAAATCACCTTCTTCGTGCGTGAGAAAGTGATTAAGCCATGGTTACACCGCAGAGTTAATGCTCGAAAAAGCAAGGCTCAAGCATGAGCGATATCAAACAAAAGCTCGTTGCTGCTGGCATCGCGGCTGCCTTGCCCATCATTGTCCTGTTTGAAGGCACCAGGCAAACAGCCTACCTTGATCCAGTCAGCATCCCCACGATTTGCCGGGGCCACACTGGTGGCGTCAAGCTGGGCCAGACTGCCACCATAGAGCAATGTGACGACATGACGGTACAAGACCTCCTCAAAGCCAAGGCGTCAATGGAAAGCTGTCTTAAAGTCCCACTCAACGACAACCAGCGCGCCGCCTTCACAAGCTTTGTGTTCAATGTGGGACCGGGCCGCAAAGGCGTTAAGGACGGTTTTTGCGTGCTGGAAACTGGCAAGCCATCCACCATGATCACAATGCTAAATAGAGGCGACTACACCGGCGCATGCAATCAAATGCAGTTTTGGAACCAAGCCGGTGGTGTGGTGTACGCAGGCCTGACCAAGCGCCGGGCCGCAGAACGCGCACTCTGTTTGAAACCAGTATAAGAAAGCCACCACCATGCCCGACTTCATCAAACTGCTGGACCCACGCCCCTGGATAGCCCTTGCCGTAGCCGCCGCCATCCTGTTCTGTGTCGTCAAATACAAAGACGCCCTACACCAGGTAGATAAACTTACCGCCCAGATTGATAAAGACAAAGCAGAAGCCACCGCCACTGCACGCGAAAATGAAAAGCTCATGTCCCGCAGCCTGGCCGCCATTGCCACCAACCACCAAAAGGAAATGCAAGATGAAAAAGACAAACGCGATAAGTTTATTGCTGACGTGCGCACTGGTGCTGTGCGCCTGTCAATCCCCGTCAAAGCTTGTCCCGCCAGTACCGGCGCAAATACCACCGCTGGATACAGCCATATCCCAGAAACGCGAGCCGAACTTACGCCTGAGGCTGGAACAACTCTTGCAGCCATCGCCGCAGACGGTGACGACGCCATCAGGCAATTAAACGCCTGTATAGACAGCTACCAGGCCATCAGAGCCATTGCCAACCATGTACAAACCAAATAGCCTGCGCGCCCATTTAACGGCTGCCATACCCGATTTAAAGCGCAACCCAGACAAGCTGCTCGTCTTTGTAGACAAAGGCAGCCTTGTCACCACCCGCACCAAATCACGCTCGTTTGAATACGCCTACACCTTAAACATCATCATCACCGACTACAGCGATGAAGAAGACGCCCTCATGGTGCCCCTGCTCGCCTGGGTAGCCACCCACCAGGCAGACCTCCTGGGCAACGACGACAAGGGCAAAGGCATACGTTTTATGGTCGACTTCAACAACCACAACAGCGTCGATATCTCGCTAGACCTCGACCTCACAGAACGCGTCATCGTTAAACAAACAGGCACCCGGCTAGACATCGCCCACGCAGGCGAAGTCACTACCACGCCTCCCTATACAGACCTCTACTAGCAACTCTACAGCGGCGACAAGCTGCTGGCAGAATGGCAGGCACACCCTATCCCCTCCACATAATGCAAGAAGACCTCACCGCGCTAGAGACCTGGGCCAGCACCCTCCTGGCCAAGCTAGACCCCGCCGCCCGCCGCAAGCTCACGCTGCAAATCGCCCAAGACCTGCGCCGCCAGCAACAAACCCGCATCCAGGCACAACAAAACCCCGACGGCACCCCCTACGCACCGCGCAAACAACGCAAAAACATCAGAGGTAAGCAAGGCCGCATCAAAAAGCAAAAAGCCAGCATGTTCAACAAGCTGCGCACCAACACCCACCTCAAGGCAAAGGCAGACGGCAACGGGCTGGAGGTGGGTTTCTATGGCCGCGTAGCCCGTATTGCGCGGGTGCATCAATACGGGCTACGGGATAGGGTTGTGGCGAGCGGGGGTGATGTTCAGTATGAGCAGAGGCGGGTTTTGGGACTAAGCTTGCTAGAATCCATGATAGATTTTGATGTATTCTTGGGTGAATAAAACGCACCCAACCATTTCGAAAAAATTGTCATGCCTTACTCCATCGTTGTCTATGATCCAAAAAATGAGTCTTTAAACTTAAATGTGGAAATGCACTTTGGCTCTGGTAGTTTGCTCGTGACCTACTGGACTGCTCCGGCTGACAAGTTAGGCTGTACGCTGATCCCCGATATGGTAGAGCGAGCATTTGAAGAAACTGGCTTTGCCTTGAATGGTGAGGAATTGATAACCTTCATTAACGAGATATCCAAGCTCAAAGAATTTTGGCAGCTTCCCGATGCGCGCTCACAAGGATATGCAGCACCAGATGACCTGATCGAGAAATTTTCAACTATCCAGGCAATTGCATTGCAAGCCTATGAAACTGGGCAAACCTTGGCGGTTTGCTGAACATGGCGACGCGCTGAAAGTGGGTTTCTATGGCCGCGTAGCCCGTATTGCGCGGGTGCATCAATATGGGCTACGGGATAGGGTCGTGGCGGGTGGGGTTGATGTTCAGTATGAGCAGCTGCGGGTTTTGGGGCTTGATCATCTAAGTCTTGAAGCAATCGAAAACTGGCTACATCGCTAGCCTGGTCTAATTCGCATTGTAAGTAGCAATCGCCGTTCGAAAATGGACATTGGGTGTCTCAAAGCATAAGTTACTAGCGTCGCCAGAACCGCCAAGCATTGGGCTCACTATGGGGGCGTAATGCATTCCCGTTCTCAATGGGCCAAGCATTTTGATCGCCGCTTCAAAGCGCTGCTCGTCCAATAGCGCATATCTATCGCTTAATACATGGGCAAAAAGCTCTGTCCCATTCTCTGCAACGGTAAAAGCATCAAACGTATCTACACAAAAGAGCACATACACAAAACGTTCGCCATCCCATCTGAAACCCAACTGATCACCAAAGCAAGTTTCTGCAAAAAAAACTGGCCCGCCCTGTTGGGGCGTTGGGTATACAGCGCGCCAAAAGTCTTTTTTATTCCATTCCTGAAATGAGTCTCTTGGCTGTGAAGTTATGCCGTCCCCGAAAACATATAAAACCCTGTCTCCCAGGTACCCTGCACCGACACGTTCCCAAAAGGCGACGACTTCCGCTGGAACGTGCACAACGAGTTCTGTCTCTACAAATTTAACAAGTCCAGGTACATCAATAATATTTTTTACGTTCCCTTCGGAAGGGAATGCCATAGAAAAATTTTCAAACATAATTTTCGGTAGATAAATTAACCCGGCTTTTGGACTTGACGCCGGCTTTTGCGGGGCAATTCGGTTTAACTCAACACAGAACCGGGCAGCAGCACTTTAGTGAGATATTTCCAGTAAATTCTCGCCTTTATACGTTGTTTTCCCATGATCATCATCCAAGATAGTTTTAAAGCTTTCCTGAATCTTAAGACTTACGTCAGCAGCAAATAACTGATCTCGGAAACGTAAATACACCATTTGTGCATGAGGGATTAAATTTTTTATGAGTACGAACTCTAGGTCTTCATAGCGATAGAAGTCGTGACAGTTGCATTCAATCTCTATTACAGCGGAATTATCCGTACTATCAATCTTCTGTACGTATATTGTATCTCCATCTATTTGCGTCGAAAATTTATCCCCAGCTACAACACTTGCGATCTCGGTAGTAAGAATTGCCGCATCTAAAATTAAAATCAAATCTTTTTTCATTTTCGTCACTCTTTAATTCATATATTGAATCGAGGTACTTTATTAAATCGTCAGTATTATTAATAATTAAAAACCCCTCTTTTTCTGTCTGTTTTACAAGCCCCCTCTTAAATCCTGCTGTACCTTTGCCATAAATCAACTGGTTGGCTACTAAAGTGCGATTAGATTGCATTAAAAGCACCTACACGAGCTTTTAAATGCGATTAATTTCCGGGGAAATTCCCTCTATTCACTAACTTTTCTATAATATTAGCAAAGCAAATTCATTTGCTAACGGTTAATTGCTGTTAATTACACACCTTAACAGTCCATAACCATACACATTGCCAAAACACCCAAACCTGCGCTATCCTTGCGACAGGTGCTGAACACACCTCTCCATCAGCGGCCACCACCCGCGCCCGTAAGACGTGGTTTTTTTACGTCCATAGGTTTACCTATGGCCGGGTAGTGCGTAACGATACAAGACCCGCAAGGGGAAAGTTGCGGGCCGTCTGATGGCGGTGTTCAAGTACCCGGCCACCCTCTGAACAGGGGTGAAATTGAACGAAAAACCATCAGGAGGCCATCATGGCTGCTCATACCCCTATTGCGTCTGCAATAGCTGCATCATCACAACCCTCTTTTGCCTTTTCCAAACTGCAAGACCTGCGCGCCAGTTTTGAACGCCTGCGCGGCCTGCAAATCGACGCCCTCAAGGCCATGGGCTTTGACACCCTGCTCGATGACCTCGCCAGCATCTGCGACGCCTTAACCAAGCTAGACCGCATCAACGCCGACATGGGCGTCACCGACAGCGCCCTCACCATGCTGCTGCAACTACTCGACTCTGCAGGCGAACAACCCCTCGCCCCCCAGGGCCTGCACGCCCTCCTCTCCCCCGTACAACAACGCCTCCTCACCACCTGGAACCATCTGTCTGACCTGATTTGATCTGATCTGCCGCAAACATCGCCCACATTTCACAATGTGCAATTTGCGTCTGCTCTTCGCGGTCTCGTAATATTTTGGAAACTAATTTACTATTTTCTATGCGCGCACAACGAATCGAACTAATTAAAGGAAAGAAGATGCAAACTCAGATTATTTCTGTCGACTTCCATAAAGATAAGCTGCAGCTGATTGATAAAGACAACGAGCCTATGGTGCAGATGAAACCTATCGTCGAAAATATGGAGTTAGACTGGTCAACACAGCGCAGAAAACTTGCTGCAGATAAAGAAAAATGGGGTATGGTCATCATGACCATACCTTCGCAAGGCGGGGATCAAGAGACAGTTTGCCTGCCTATCCGAAAAATTGCATCGTGGCTAATGACCATCAGCCCCAACAAAGTCGCCCCAGAACTCCGCGACAAAATCACCCTTTATCAAAACGAGTGTGACGATGTACTGTGGGAACACTGGTCGAAAAGCGGCAAAAATACTGGTGCATTGCAAATCCAGATGGTCGCGCCACGCGAGCCAGCGCCGCAAGCCGTTGGCAACTCTTCCATACGGCTCAAGATGCGCGACATATTGACCATGCAGCAGCAATGCCGCGACCGCATGCGTGAAATCGAAAAAACAGAAAGCCCGGCCATACGTGCTGGCCTCTTTGAGCAATTACGCTTTATTGCCGACCAAATCGGTCACGACGTACCAGACATTAACCACTTCGCCTTCCCCAAGCCAGCCCCCCTGCCCCTGCCTGTTGAACCTGTAAAGCAAAAGCCTGCACCCAAACCCTGGCAACCCGTCAGCGTCAATCAGTTTTGGGATATTGTCAGGCAGCTGGAAGAATCAGGCATCCCCCTCAACCACAGCCGCCTCGCCCACCGCATCGCCATCAATCTGCCAGAAGTCGCAGAACTGGCCGAACAACACAAGCTACGCATGCCCGACATGGCCGTCCTGCGCAAATCCATTAAAGATAGCAAAGACCCCGCATTCATCGAAGCAACAGACGTCAGTAGCATCTTGCGCAAAAAACCCGTCAAGTGCCATGTATTCGACGCGCAAGGTTATTCGTTGAAAAATTAGCCGGGACGCCACCATGCCCCCCCCTGAGCACCAAAGAACGCCAGCTTGTAGAAGCCGCCCACCAGGCCGCCCTGGCCAAGCTAAAAACCACCACCCACCCCGTAAAACGGCAGTGCCTACTTGAAGAACTAACAGACTGGTGCGTGCTTCTTGGATATCCGTTACCCGAGCAGTTATTACATTGAGTTGCGAAAACAACTGCGGATGTGTGCGATTACGTTGCACTAATCGCACGATAACTTAATTTTAAGAATTATTTCTGGTTGCCTTCAAATGAAGGAATGCAATAGTTTTCGAGATCCACTTCGGGCATCGCTCAGAAATATATTTGCCGATTTCTTCAACCATTCTATAAGTCAGGATAATTCCAAACGCCGCAAAAAGACCAAGGCAAGCGAGCAAAAAATCCATGCTTGGCGAGTCATTAAAAATTTTTCCAAAATACACCCAAGCAGCAACAGACATAGCTACGCCGCTAAAGACTGTAAAGAATTTTATAATACCCCAAACAAAGAAGGACATTCCACAACTAACCAATCGAGGTTGCCATGCGTGACCAACGCAGCCACAAAGTATATAACTTATGAACTGTGGAACGATGACAATAGAAACAAGAACGCCAATAACGATGAAATCAAACACAGCATCCAGAACAATCTCTCGGAGCCAGTGTATTACCTGTGCAGGCCAAGTTAAAACAACTTTCGAGGCACTGTCTAAACTTGAGTGATCATATATTTTTAATTCTAGGAAAACTCCTTTCGTATACGCCCACCAGATCAAAACCATTGAAACAACAAACGCAAGTGAGAAGAAGTAAATAATTACTTGAATATCACTTGGTCGCGCCCTTAATGTTTTCGATGAAATGATGAGCCAAGTTCCCCAAATCAGTCCCAAAGAAAAAATAATAAATAAACAAGCATTCATTAATTTTGATCCTTATTTAAAATGATAAATTGTCAAATTATTTTCTACACATTCTAAAAATCCATTAATTAATTAAAAAATAATTTTTACAAGTAGTAATAATACAACTATATTCATGCCTTTTTTAACAATCTATCTACCTTAAATGAGGAAATGCTGTGGCTATTGCACACACGAAACCCGCCTAGGTACGAATAGCAAGCGTAGGTACGAATAGCCCCGCGTATTCGTACGCATGTTGCATCAAAATATCTCACACCCCTCGCGCACGCGTAAACGCCCCTGAGTTACTAAGCCCCATAGCAACCCCTCCCCGCGTGACTGGCTAGCCCGGCCACGTCACCATAGTCGGCATGGAATTCACCCTTGCCGACCTCTCCCGCCGCCTGCAAAACCTCGTCCGCCTCGGCACCATTGCCGAAGTCAAGCACGGCCGCGTACCACAAGTGCGCATGCAAATTGGCGATATCAAAACCGGCTTCTTGCCTATGGCAACGGCACGTGCTGGCAAAACAAAGACATGGAACCCACCAACGGTGGGCGAGCAATGCGTTTTGCTCTCGCCATCAGGTGAATTCGCGGGTGGTGTGGTTCTGCCAGGCATTGCCAGCAACCACAACCCGGCACCAGACACCAACCCCGACAACACCCGCACCGAATACCCAGACGGCGCGACGGCAGATTACAACCACGCAGAGCATCACTACATCATCACTTTGCCAGCAGAGGGCAAGTTTAGTTTTGTCGTCGGTGCTACCACGCTGGAGCTGCGTAACGACGGCGTGACTTTGCGCACACCCAAGTTTGAGGGCGTCAAATCATGAGCCACGGTATCGCCGTTAAAGCCCTGGACTTTGCAGGCGGCGCGCATCTCGCTGGCGGTCAACATTTCTTTGCTGTCGATGGTGCGCCAGTCGTCGTTAAGGGTGACCGCGTCACCCCGCATGGCCCTGCGCCACATGCTAATCCGGTGATGGTCGAGGGTTCCGGCTGGATGACATTGAACGGCATACCCGCATGCCGCCAGGGGCACCATGCAAGCTGTTCTCATCCCAGCACAGGCCGTAGCTGGTTCGCTATTCCCGATTAAGGAACAGATATGGCAGGTATGAATATCAATACAGGTGAACGTTTGTCAGGCCTGCAGCATTTGCGCCAGAGCATTGCCGACATTCTGACTACGCCTATAGGCACCCGGGTCATGCGCCGCGACTATGGCAGTCTGCTGTTTGAGCTGATAGACCAGCCGCTGAACGGCTTCACACAAGTGCGCCTGTATGCCGCCACGGCTGAAGCTCTGCTGAAGTGGGAGCCGCGCATCAAACTCACGCATGTAAAGCTATACCGCGCAGACGCGCCGGGCAAGGTCATTATTGAACTCAAAGGCCAACTTGTCAGCACTTCCAAGGCCTTTAACTTGTCCTTGCCGCTGACGATCAAGGGGCAAGCATGATGGACTTGGCCAAGTTACCCGCGCCTGCAGTCGTTGAAGCGCTGGATTTTGAAGCCCTAGTGACGGCGCACAAGCAAGACTTGCTGCAGCGTTACCCGGCAGCCGCCAATGTGTTGGGCTTGCCGTCTGAACCCTTGGTCAAGCAGGTAGAAGCATTCTCTTACCGCGAAATGCTCTTGCGTGGTCGTATCAACGACGCCGCACGCGCCAACCTGCTGGCCTTCGCCACCGGCACGGATCTGGACCACAAAGGCGCGTTCTATAACCTGGCACGCATGCCTGGCGAAGCGGACGAACGTTACCGCAGCCGTATTCAGTTGCGCATTACTGCCCTGGCTGGCAATGGTACAGCAGAGCAATACCGCTTGCTTGCGCTGTCTGCCAGCCTGAATGTCCGTGACGCCAATGTCAGCAGCACCACGCCCGGCACCATCGCCGTGGTGCTATGGCTGATTGATGTGAGCCAGGCGCAGGCTACCAGCGCCGCTGTGCTGGCGGCCATGAACGTGCCAAACGCCCGCCCGCTGGGTGTGACTGTCAAAGTGGTTGCAGCTCGGCCGGTGGCTCTGGATGTCACGGCAACCTTGTGGCGCGAAGCCAGCGCCCCGGCGGATATCGTTACGCAAATTCAGGCGCGCTTTATCGCAGCCATCGCCAGCTATGCCAGCCTGGGCCGGTCAGTGCCACTGTCCTGGGTGACGGCACAGCTACAACAACCAGGCATTGCCCGCGTTGAATTCCCTATTGCAGCCCAGCCCCCTAGCAATACTGTGCTGTCTGAAGACAGATACGCAGTCGCCGGTGTTATCAACCTGGCTGATGGCGGTGTGGCATGACTGATCTTGCTCTGTTATTGCCACCCAACGCCAGCGAACTGGAACGCAGCCTGGTGCGCACCGCACCGCGTGTGGATCTGGACATGATGGCAGACGCACCGGCCAACACTACCAGCACGATGCCTGCAGCCTTCCAGCCCTGGCTTGCCGCTGAATGGAACCTGGCGCAATTCTCGCTGCACTTTGCCAGCAATGCTGACCTGATTGCGGCTGGCTTGCCCTGGTTGCTGGAACGCGGCAGCGCCGCCAGTGTGGTGCGTGCCTTGTCATGGCTGGCTTATGACCATGTGACGCTGGAAGAAGATGAATTTTTGCTGCACATAGACCCAGGCACGACGGCGGCTGCGCTGGATCTGGCCCGGATACGCCAGGTGGTCAACGCCTCTTTGCCCGCACACAGTCGTTTCTATCGTCTATATCACGGCCTGGACCTGCGTGCAGGCCGCTTGGACGCCACCAGCTTTGATAACTGCCTGTTGGATGATGATTCTGGTATCTGGTCTGGTGACCCCGCTACAGACGGCGTTAAGTTGTCGTTTGGCGAGACGCATACCGGCCTGGTCGACGTGCCGCCAGCATTGGCCCCGATGACTGCCCACCGTCCGCGCCAGCTCAATACCGTCACTGACGATGCCTTGATGCAGTTAGATAGCTGGGTGCTCGATAGCGAGATCCGCTTAAACAGTGTGGTCAGCATCAGTGACATCTACACCGGCCAAGTGAATCAACCGGCATTGCTGGCTGTGCGTGGCAATCATCGCGCCACTTACAGCGCCTTGCTTGCCATACAAAGCGCACCAGCACCCATCAAAGCAATTGCACCAGGCAATGCCACCACCGTCACCAATCCGGCTTTGCCTGTTTATGGCTGGGCTGACCAATGGGCCAGCGGCTGGGCTGTTTGTTACCAATTAATTGCCATTCCACCGACTACACCATAAGGATATTCAAATGGCTGTATTACAAGACCAAGGCCGCATCGAACTGGCCGAACAGTTTAAAAACCGCCCCCTGCACCTGGCCTGGGGCCATGGCCTGCCCGCATGGGATGCCGCGCCATCTTCTGAACCCGTCACGGCTACCGCCCTGGTGGACGAGATAGGCCGCCGCGTGTCCAGCCAAAAGCAATTCGTGGTACCAGAAACAGACGTGAACGCGCCAAACACCATTCGCGTCCCAGGCGGTGACCTTTACCGCATTGTGGCAACCCCGTCCCGCTGGGTATTCATTGAATTTGTCTTTGACTATGGCGACGGCGCAGGCCAAGACATACGCGAGCTGGGCTTGTTTGTTGGCACTGAGGTAGCCGCAGGCCTGCCAGCCGGGCAGCGTTACTTCACACCAGCACAAATCACCACGCCAGGCCGTCATTATATGCTGGACCGTATCCCGCGCCTGATCCGCTCTGGCGCGACTGAGCAAGTCTATCGCTACGTTTTGCCATTCTGAACAGGACCCCCATGGATCAAAATATTAACTTACCCGGCTACCTGAACCGGCACAATCCGGCAAAGCAGTTTGATACGGTGCTGTACCGCTCAGACAAAGTTATCCAGTCTGACGAACTCAACGAAACACAAAGCCTGCTGCAAGGCCGCATCAAAGGCGTGGCAGACGTGTTGCTGGCCGATGGTGCGGTTATCCGTGATGCCCGCATTGTCGTCAATGCCAGCACCGGCGCGACGACTTGTGAATCTGGCGCGCTGTATGTCGATGGCGCGGTACGTGGCGTGCCGCCTGCAAACCTCACTATTGCTGTGGTGGGTATCGTCATTGTTGGTGTGTACATGCAAGCCCACATCGTCACCGAGCTAGAAGACCCCAGCCTGCGCAACCGTGCGCAAAATACCCGTGGTTTTGACAAAGCCGGTGCAGGTCGACTGCAAAAGCTTTTAGCCTGGGGCTTTGCGGGTGATGGCCAGGAAGGTAATTTTTACCCTGTCTATACAGTAGAAGACGGCACAGTACGTAGCAAAGAACCACCGCCCCAGCTGGATGGCGTCACGCAGGCAATCGCCCGCTATGACCGTGATTCATCAGGCGGCAGCTATACCGTCAACGGCCTGAATGTCACAGCAGCAGACAACCTGCCCACAGGTGAACAGGTGTACACCGTCAGCGAAGGCCGCGCCAGGGTGTCCGGCTTTGCGGTGGAACTGCCCACCAGTCGCCGCCTGGTAAGAGCAGTCACACCAGACTTGCGCTATATCGAGAATGAACCACACCAATCCACAGGCCCGGCAGCCCAGCGCGTGAACTTTGACCGTGCACCTGCTGCCAACGTGCTGCGTGTGACCATCACCGCGCAAAAGACCATCGACGTCGCGCACGGCGGTTTTACAGGCGCACTCGACCCATTGGAAGATGGTTCCGTACTGGCCGTGCTGTCTGTAAAGCAAGGTGCCACCACCTACACCAAGGACGTGGACTGGAAATTCACCGCCCAGCAGATAGACTGGTCTTTGCCAGGTGCAGAGCCACAGCCAGGCAGCACGTATAAGGTCACGTATCAATATTTGGCTACTGTGCCTGCCAGCGCCATAGATGCTGATGGTTGCACAATCACCGGCGCTGTGCTGGGTACGGCTATCCTGCTCAGTTATAACCGCATGCTGCCCCGCATAGACCGTTTGTGCATGGATAGCGCCGGTGGGCTGGTCTGGCTGCCAGGTGTGGCGGCAGATCGCAACCCAAAATCGCCCAGCGTACCGGCCAATTTGTTGGCGCTGGCGTCTGTGGTGCAGAACTGGCGCGCTGGAGCACGCACTGTCATTAACGATAGCGTGCGCGTGGTTCCTATGGATACATTGGCAGCATATGCGAGGCGCATGGACTTGCTGACCGAATTAATGGCGCAGCAGCGTCTTGAATCCAGTACACAATTGCGTGACGCTACCGCCAAGCGTGGCTTGTTTGTAGACCCCTTCATGTCTGATGCTGTGCGTGACCAAGGTCTGGTACAAACTGGCGCTATTTTTAGTGGTGAGCTGACCCTGCCCGTAGCCGTTGAGCCACGTTTGCTGTCTGTCGATATGGCGGCCCCCATTACCCTGGCTTACAACACCGTCACCTTGCTGGAGCAGTCTTTACGCACAGGCAGCATGCGTATCAACCCTTACGATGCATTTGACCCTTTACCGTCTGACGTGGTCTTGAACCCTGCAATAGACCGCTGGACTGATTTAAGCACGACCTGGTTAAGCCCTATCACCAAGAACATCACAGAAAATCAGACCCGGGCCGTGGCGCGTACAGAGCAAGCAGTAGGTGAAGCATATGAGCGTTTCAACATTCTTGCCAACGAAATCAGCTACGCCAGCAAACCGGCCGAATTCATACGGCAAATCAGTGTCGGATTTACGATTAAAGGATTTGAAGCAGGTGAAGCCATCCAGACCTTGCGCTTCGACGGTATCACCGTAGCACCAAGTAACGTAGCAGCACCATTGCCTGGCACCCTCACTGGCACATTTATGATTCCAGCCAAAGTACCGGCAGGCAGCAAGCGTGTGGAATTCGTTGGCACTCATGGCAATTATGGTGTTGCGATATATAGCGGCATAGGCTTGGAAGCACAAGACGTGCGCCAATTGGTAACGGTCCATACATCAGGCTGGGTAAGCTTTTTTAAAGCAGATCCACTAGCCCAAACCTTTACATTGTCTGCTGATCGTCAGATTGCTGCACTTGACCTGTGGTTCACCGCTAAGGGCAATTCTTTGCTGGCAGTACAGATCCGGGAAACAACAACAGGCATCCCAAATCAAAAGGTCATCGCCCAGGCGCGTATCCCGGCTACCTCCATCAATGTGGACGGTCAGGCTACCCGTATTAATTTCGACTACCCGGTAAGCCTGTCGGGTGGCGTGGACTATGCCCTGGTGATTTTATGTGATGACGCCACCACAGCGGCCAGCATTGCCGAGCTGGGCAAGTATGACGACCATAAGGGCCAGTGGGTTGCCAGCCAGCCTTATACGGTGGGGGTGTTGCTGTCATCGAGTAATGCAACGACGTGGACGCCACATCAAGACCGCGACCTGGCTTTCCGGCTACTGGCGGCTGAATACCAGGTCACTACGCGCACCATAGAGCTGGGCAATACCAACCTGGCTAACGTCACTGATTTGATGCTGCTAGGCCTGGTAGAAGCCCCCAGCGCACAAACCCGCGTTGAATATCAAATTACCTTACCAGGCGGTAGCGTCTTGAACGTGGATGACCGCCAGCCGGTGCGTCTGGCTGCGCCTATGTCCGGGCAATTCAGTGTGACGGCCAAACTGACGGGTACGGCCAGCCTGTCTCCCGTGCTGTACCCAGGCGTCACGCTACTGGCTGGCACTGTCGCTAACCAGGGCAGCTACATTAGCCCGCTGGTGCCTGCAGGGCAAAACGTGCGTGCCCGCATTGTGGTGGATTGCTATTTGCCTGCAGGTACAAGCCTGGTTGTGAGTGTTGCCCCAGAAGCAGGCGGCGCACCTGTCTACACACCCGCACCCTTTGTATCAAGCCGGGATATCGCTGCTGACTGGCATGAGCTGACTTATGAATTGAACGGTATCAATGCCGATCGTCTGCGGGCTAAGCTGGATATATCCGGCAATACCGCCGCCAGGCCGCGTCACCGCAATTTGCGCGTCATTGTTATTTGAGGATCGCCATGCAAGATCAAAAGACAGCAAACCGGCAATACAAGCTGCCCCACATTCAGAACACCGGCTCGGATGAAGTAACGCGCCTGCGCGACACCATCACGGCCATTGATGCAGATATCAACACCCTGGGCGTGGTGCAAGCTGGCAAGGCAGACAAAACCACTACCGCCAACCTGCAAGCGCAGATTGACGACTTGACCACCCTCATTTACGCAGGATTGATTTGATATGAGCGCAAATAACTTAAGCGATTTCCGCGACCAATACATAGCCCGCGCCCGCGCTTTGCTGCAAGGCGCGGATCTGGCGCAAGCCAACACTAATGCCATGGTAATTAATGGTGCCTTGTTCGGCGCACTGGACAAGGTCATCAACGCCCCGCTGATAGGCCGCGACACCTTAGCCCTGTTTGATGCCATGAGCAGCGCAGATATCAACATCTGGCTGGCAGACGCTAGCCACCGCAGCACCTGGCAGCGCCTGTGCACGGACGAAGCACGCACCCTACAAGTGGCACTGCAGGATGATTTGTTACGCCCTAAGCTCATGGGCAGTACGCTGGCATGGACGGACATCCTGGCGTCCAGCGTCATGCAGACTTGGATACAGAGCAAGGCGGTCTACCTGGCACCCTACATCGCCGCGATACCTGGCTGTTTGACACTGACAGCCACCAGCCGCACGACTATGGACAAGTTTGCCAGCGTACCGGCCGCCATGACCCTGATTGTGGCAAACACCAACTGGTTAAACGCCATCGCAGCCAATACCCAGGCACAAGACGCCATAGCGGCCAGCCTGATTGCCTTGCGCGAGCTGGGCAAGTCTGGTGTTGGTATGACGGCGCTGTACACCAAACTGACCAGCATCATGGTCTATCTGTTTGCAGATGCCACAGCCTCGGTCGACGCCTGGAACTTTGTATCGAGCAAAATTGCTGCAGGCCGCACTGTCATGCCCGTGACCTTATTTGCTGACGCTGGCATACGCAATGCCTTGCATGGCAATACTGGCATTGCATCGGCACTCACCAGCACGGCGACCGCCCTATATCAATGGCTGTTCACCAACAAAATGACTGTAATCCAGCGCAACTACAACGCCTCAACCACACAGGCAGGTTCTGGCATAGGCGGCAAATTCCTGACGCTGGCGATGGCAGGTACTTACAACAGCACCGCAGGCAATTTTTACCTGACCAGCACAACGAGCCAATTTGCGGCTACCCCGAACGGTGGCAGCGCACCCACCTTGACCACCGCCAATAAACAAGTCGGCAGCCAAAACGGTGCGATGTACTACACCGACGTCAGCACCGGAATTTTTTATATGTCTATCGGCTATCTCGCAATCTAAGGCACACCATGACACAGCTCATTATTGACACCGGCAATCAAATCACCGGCTATACACAAGACGACAACCTGCAAGCCTGGGAAGGCGTGCGCCTGGTGCCAGCGCCGGAAGGCTTTAACCCGGCCTTGCTGGCTCACTACCTGGTCAAAGTATCCAAGGGCAAGACCAACATCACCCTGAACGTGGATACGGCCCTGGCAGCCGCCAAAGCTGCCCGCTGCAGCCAAATCAAAGAAGAAGCCGCCTGTCTGATTGCCGCCACCGACTGGAAGAAGCAAAGAGCCAACGAACGCGACGCCGCAGGCTGGGGCAGCCTGGCTGATATCGATACGGTGTTGGCAGAACGCGAAAGCATACGCCGCAGCAGCGATGCCGCCGAGCTGGCCGCCAACGCCCTGACAGATATCAATGCAGTGCAGGCTTTTACCTGGTCTGTCAATGTCGCAGTGCCCGCCCCCAACCGCCTGACACGCGGCCAATTCCTTGACCGTTTCACCAAAGAAGAAAGAGCCGCCATCTTGGCCGCAGCAGAAGCTAACGCCAGCTTAAAAGATTGGGTGATGCGTTTAGAAAACGCAGACTGGATCAAACCCATAGAAGCAACACCAGGCCTGCAAGCCCTGGAAATTGCCGGGCTCATCCAGCCTGGCCGCGCCGCAGCCATCCTTGCTTAACCCTCCCAACCACCTAAAGGAGCAAAACACAATGCCCGCAACAACTTACCACCATGGCGTGCGCGTCATCGAAATCAACGCAGGTACGCGCCCTATACGTACCGTATCCACGGCTGTCATTGGCCTGGTGGCCACGGCTGACGATGCAGACGTAACAGTATTCCCCTTGAATACGCCGGTGTTGCTGACCAACATCCAGGCAGCCATCGCCAAAGCAGGCCATAACGGTACCTTGGCCCGCGCACTGGATGCAATTGCACAGCAAACCAACCCGGTCACCATCGTCGTGCGCGTCGCTAGTGATGTGGATGAGGCAGCACAAACCGCCAACGTGGTCGGCACTGTGACACCAAGCGGCCAATACACAGGCGCAAAAGCCTTGCTGGCCGCGCAAACCAAGTTTGGCATCAAGCCCCGCATCCTCGGTGCGCCTGGACTCGATACCCAAGCCGTCACCACCGAGCTGGCCGCCATCGCCCAAAAGCTGCGCGCATTCGTTTATGCCTCTGCCTGGGGCGCCCAAACCAAAGAAGCTGCCATCGCCTACCGTCAGCACTTCGGCCAGCGCGAGGTCATGATTATTTGGCCTGACTTTGTGCACTTCGACACGGCCAGCAATGCCAGCGCATCCATACCGGCTGTTGCTTACGCCCTGGGTCTGCGTGCCAAAATTGACAATGACATAGGCTGGCACAAGTCTTTATCGAATGTCGTGGTGAATGGCCCCACCGGCATAGCGCGGGACGTGTTCTGGGATTTGCAAAGCAATGCTACAGATGCCGGTGTATTGAACGCTGCAGGCGTTACCACCCTGATTAACAAAACCGGTTACCGCTTCTGGGGTTCCCGAACTGCAGAAGAAGCAGAGTTTTTCTTTTTTGAGAACTACACCCGCACAGCCCAGGTACTGGCCGACACCATTGCAGAAGTACATTTCAGCTATGTAGACAAGCCCATGCACCCCTCCTTAGTGCGTGATTTAATTGAATCCATCAATGCCAAATTCCGCGCCCTCAAAACGGCCGGGCTAATTATTGATGGCAAAGCCTGGTTCGACCCAGCCGCCAACAGCAAGGACAGTCTCAAGATAGGTTCTCTGGTCATTGACTACGATTACACGCCAGTGCCACCAGTTGAAGATCTGGTCCTGCAGCAGCGCATCACAGATAAATACCTGGCTGACTTTGCCAAACAAATCAGCCTCTAATCCATAACAACCAGGAGCAAATCATGGGATTACCCAGCAAATTAAAAGACTTCAACCTGTTCAATGACGGGCAAAGTTATCTTGGCCTGGTGCCTGAACTGACCCTGCCCAAGTTGGGCCGCAAGATGGAAGACTATATTGCCGGTGGCATGTCTGGCCCTATCGAGGTCGACTACCACAGCGAAAAAATCGAATTCGACTGGACCGCAGGCGGCTTGCTGTATGACGCCTTGCTGCAGTATGGCGCTGTTACCCACAACGCCGTCCAGTTGCGCTTTGCCGGTGCGTACCAGAATGACGACACCGCCCAGGTAGATGCTGTGGAAATCGTTATCCGTGGCCGCCATAAAGAAATTGAGATGGGTAACGCCAAGATGGGCGACAAGAACGACCACAAATACAAAACCACCTGCAGCTACTACAAGCTGATCATCAACGGACAGGACATCATCGAGCTGGACTTTATCAACGGCATAGAAATGGTCGGCGGCATAGACCGCCGCGCCGAGCTGCGCGCTGCCATTGGCATGTAAAGACTCATTATCGAAAAATTAACTTATTAACCAACGCCTAAGAAAGTAACACTATGACAACAGCAAATAACGAAATTGTATTCATCACCAGCAAAACCATCACCCTGGACGAACCCATCAAGCGCGGCGACAGCCTGATTACAGAAATCACTCTGCGTAAGCCCAAGGCGGGCGAACTGCGCGGCGTGTCCTTAGTCGAGCTGGGCCAGATGAATGTCGCCGCATTACAGCAAGTGCTGCCGCGCATCACCACACCTATCTTGACAACACAGGATGTGGCGAATCTGGATGTCGCTGACCTGGTCGAAATTGGCGCGGAGGTGTCGCTTTTTTTGGTCAAGAAAGCGGACCGCACGGCATTCCAGCGCACGTAGAAGATGCCATGGCGGATTTGGCTATTGTGTTTCACTGGCCCCCGTCTGCCATGGATGATCTCAGTATTGTAGAGCTGATGGACTGGCGCGAACGTGCCAGGGTGAGAAACACAGCAGAGTAAACAAGTGGAGCGGTTAAGCGATGTCAGAACGCGATTTAAAGTTACAGGTAGTCTTCAACATGATAGAGCGTGTGACCGCTCCCCTTAAACGTATCATTGGCGAATCCACCGCCAGCGGCAAAGCCTTGAAAGCCTTGCGCGACAAGTTAAAAGACCTGGACGCGCAACAAAAGCATATTTCTGGTTTCAGGCAAATGCATACCGGCTTGCGTGAAACTGGTGGGCGGCTCGATGCGGCCCGCCTCAAGGTCAAAGAGCTGGCCGAACAAATGGCCGCCACAGAAAAGCCCACGCGTACCATGACGCGAGAACTAAACCGCGCTACCACGGCCGCCCGTTTGATCAAACAGCAGCACCAGCAAGAAAGCCTGCAATTGCAGGTACTGCGCGACAAGCTCAACGCCGCTGGGATTAGCACAAGCAATTTAACCGGGCATGACCGCAGCTTGCGCCATAGCATCGCCTCGACAAATAGCCAGATAGACGCGCAAAAGCTGAAGCTGGCTGAACTGGCAAAGCGGCATGAACAAGTGTCAGCCGCCAAATCCCGCATGGAAAAGACCCGCGCCACCGCCAGCAATATGGTCTCCAGCGGTATGGGCATGACCATGACAGGCGCAGCCATGAGCGTGCCTTTAGTCAAGGGCGTGAGTGAATCCAAGCACTATGAAACCGAAGTCCAGCGCCTTAAAGGTTTGGGCATGAGCGCGCATGACTCGAATGATGCCGTCAAATTCGCCGCTGAAATGAAAACATTTGGCATCAGCCAAACAGAAAATCTGGAACTAATGCGCGATGCCCTATCTGTATTTGGAGACCTGCATCATGCCGAAATGGTGACGCCACTGCTGGCAAAAATGAAGTTTTTGAATGCCACGCTCTACGACGAAGGCGAAGCCGGACAAAAGAATGAAGCCTTTATGGACATGCTCAAAGTCATCGAGCTGCGCGGTGGCTTAGCCAGCAAAGAGAAATTTGAGCATGAAGCCAATATGGTGCAAAAGGTCATTGCCGCCACTGGTGGCCGTGTAGGCTCCAATGAATGGCTGAACTTTATCAAGACAGGCGGCCTGGCTGCCAAGGCGCTGGACGACAAGGCATTTTTTTACCAAATGGAACCGCTGATACAAGAGATGGGCGGCAACCGCGTGGGGACAGCGCTGCAGTCTGCTTATCAAAACCTGTACCAGGGCAAGACCACCAACCGCGCCGCGTCTGAACTCATGCGCCTGGGCCTAGTCGATAAAAACAAAGTCATCTATGACAAGGTGGGCAACGTCAATGAAGTCAAAGAAAAAGCCCTGGTTGAAGGTGAACTGTTCAAAGCCAACCCCTTTGAATGGATAGAAAAGGTCTTACTGCCCAAGCTGGCCGCCCATGGCATCACAGAAAAGTCGCAGATTGAAGACACCATCGGCACCATCATGACCAACCGCACCGGCTCAGGCCTGTACGCCACCGTAGTCAACCAGATGGCGCAGATTAAAAAGAATGCCCACAACAATGAGCGCGCCGCCGATATCGATACCTGCCTGGGCCTGGCCATAGATTCAGCCAAGGGCCGAGAAATTGCCGCTTTAAAGAAACTACATGACCTGCAGCTAGAAATCGGCAATAAAGTCTTGCCCATCTATGCCAGTGCGCTGGAAATTGTTGCCGACAAATTGCAGTCTGTCGTGAATATCATGAAAGAGTACCCAGGCGTCACAAAAACCGCAGTCATCGGCCTGGGTGCACTTGCTGGGCTGGTCTCCGTGTTGGGTGTTGTTGCCATTGTGGTCGGTTCAATCCTGGGGCCATTTGCAATCATGCGTTTCCTATTAAGGTCGCTAGGCATTGCCGCCGCGTCCAATGGGGCGAAGGTCGGATTGTTTGCCCGTGCCTGGCAATGGCTAGCCAGTGCCTTTGCCCGTATTGGCCCATTTTTTACTCGCGTAGGTGCCTGGTTGCGTGGCCTTGGGCCTGCTATACGTGCTGCGGGCAGTGGCTTCATGTGGCTAATGCGCTCGTTAGTGCTGGTAGGACGTTCCTTTTTGCTCAATCCCATAGGCTTGGCTATCGTAGCCATTGCCGGGGCGGCATACCTGATCTACCGCAATTGGGCGCAAGTGAGTGCCTTCTTTAGCGGGCTATGGGCTTCTATCAAACAAAGCTTTGATAATGGCGTTGCAGCTCTTAACGGGTTTATCAATGCATGGAACCCGGTAGAACGATTCCGCAATGCTATCGCCTCAGTGTATGGTTTTTTTACCATGGAGTTGCCTGGCAAATTTAGCGAGTTTGGATCCTACATGATGCAAGGCCTGGTGAATGGCATCACCAGTGCCGCTGCCACCGTGCGCGAAACCATCAGCAACATGGCCGACAATGTGGTGTCCTGGTTCAAAGAAAAGCTGGGCATACACAGCCCCAGCGTGGTGTTTGCAGAGCTGGGCCAATTCACTATGCAAGGCCTGGCAATAGGCATAGACAAGGCTCAGGCGCTGCCGCTGGACAAACTCAATGGCGTGACCAAGCAAATGACCGCCATCGGTGCTGGCGTGGCCCTGGGTATGTCTGGTGCCGCCATGACACCGGCCTTTGCTCAACTGCCGCCACCCTTGTTCAATCAGCAGCCTGTCGCCCTGGTGCAGTTTGCGGCCTTAGCGCAGCCGGAACAGGTCACGCAATTGCAAGCCATCTCAAAAAGGCCAACACCAGAACAGACAAGCCAGGCTGCACCCTTGAAGTTTGACCGTCGCCCACCTGTGGCACCGCAAGCCAATACACCTGGCAGCAGCTACCACAGCGCGGACACGATCCAGATTGTGATCAACCCACCCGCTGGCAGCGACCCGCAAGCCATTGCCAAAGCTGTGGCCGCCGAGCTGGACAGGCGCGAACGACAAAAGAGCCAGGCCAAACGCTCTGCCATGCATGACTATGATGAATTTTAAGGAAACAGCACCATGATGATGAGCTTAGGTCAGTTCGTATTCAGCTTGCCCACCGTGGCCTACCAAGAGCTACAGAGACAGACAGAATGGAAGCACCCGGCCACCTCCCGCGTGGGCGAACGTGATGCGCACCAATACATAGGCCCAGGTGACGACACCATCACGCTGACGGGCTGGATGGCCCCCTCATTAACCGGCGACCCGGCTGCGCTTGATGACCTGCGCGCCATGGGCGACGCTGGGGATGCTTATGTCTTGGTGGAAGGCACAGGCCGCATTTACGGGCAATTTTTAATCACCAACATGACACAGGGTGGTTCTATTTTTTTAGAAGATGGCGCGGCTTTGCGGGTAGATTTTACTGTCAACCTTAAGCGCGCTGACCTGGGCAACCAGGTAGACCCGCACACAGGCGGCCCGGATCTGGATGATGATGTTTTTGATTGGGAAGACATAGACTTAGCATGAGCCACAATAAACCCCTGTTTGCCATCACCCTGGACGGCCAGGACATTACCAGCAAGATATATCCGCGCCTGGTGAGCCTGACATTGACCGAGGCCAGAGAAAACGCTGTCGATGAACTCAATATCACCATAGATGATAGCGACGGCCGCGTGGCGATACCACGTAAAGGCGTCAAGATCACCCTGCAGCTAGGCTGGGAACATTCGGGCATGGTGGATAAAGGCACGTTCGTGGTGGACGAAGTAGAACACGAAGGTGCGCCCGACATGCTGGTCCTGCGCGCCCGCAGTGCCGAGATGGCAAAGCCAGTACGCACCCGCAAAGACCGCAGCTTTGATCAACAAACCGTCGCCGATATCGTCGGCCAGATTGCCAAAGACAACGGTTTAACACCCAAGGTAAGCCAAAGCTTGCAAGGCGATGTCATCGACCACATAGACCAGACCAACGAGTCAGACATTAATTTTTTAAACCGGCTGGGCAAGCGATTTGATGCAGTCGCCACCGTCAAGAAAGATGCCCTGCTCTTCTTACCCATTGATGAAGGTAGCAACAGCAAAGGCGAAAGCCTGCCCACCATCACACTGGAACGCCGCGACGGCGACAAGCACCGCTATCACACCGCCAGCCGCGACGCCTACAGCGGCGTGCGCGCCCAATGGCACGACCCCAGCGACGCGAAAGAAAAAAGCGAACTGATCGGTGAAGACGACAACCCCAAACGCCTGCGGCACACCTACCCCAATCAAGAAGCGGCAGAGCAAGCAGCAAAGGCAGAGATGAACCGGGTTAAGCGTGGTAAGGCAACCCTGCAATTCGCCCTAGCCCTGGGCAGGCCAGACATCACCCCCATGATGGGAGTACGCATCCCCAGCTTAAAGACACCAATCGGGGACACAGACTGGATCATTGTCAAAACCACGCACAGCGTCACGGCACAGGGATTTACTACGCAATTGGAACTGGAGACGAGGAAGGGGCAAGACAAAGACCAAATGCACTAATCGCAGAATGGGCAAAAAAGGTTATCCATAAAATCGCCAACCTCCATATTTTCATTTGGAATCATTACAGTTACGTCACCGTGTTTTTCACAATGAATATTTTGGGAGCCACCAAGCTTCGATATTGCGCTTATATTGAGGTCGTTCCATCCACACCATGGACAAGTTTTAAGTGGTGCATCAGTTTCTGCCACGATAAATTGTTCCCAGTTACATTCGCCACAATGAATTTTATGGATGGCTTTAGCACAGGTCAAAATAGTTACTTTTTTAGAGTGTGTCATTTTTTCGATAGCCCGCGTAGGGTGATTAGCGGCGCGTAATCGCCAGCCTGGTCGGAAATGTATGAATGTCAGACCTGACCCCGCGGCGATAGGTGACCCCGCGGCGATAGGGGTCAATAAGTGGGACGCGATTTAGCTCCTGCAATGTCATTATCGAATCACCACATATGCAACAGCAAGTCGCTCTAAGTTCCTTGTTCATTTTGTTTTTCTCTACGATCTCTATGCCTGTTTCTTGAGGCAATACATCAAGAAACACTATCCAAAATTTTACGTAGTTCTGAATCATTACCATCGAGGAGCGGAGTGCTATTGTAGAAAAACTGTGAACTGAATTTTCCATCCCCAGAAACTACCAACAACAGACCTTGCCAACTTTGACTTCTTTTAGACAAATGTTCATGTAACGCCATAATAGATTCGAATACTTCGTGTGAGCCTCCAATCTGCAAACTATGATTTTCTCTCATCTCACTACCGCACCAGCATCTTGCAGTCGCCATATTTCGCTGATGTCCGTCGCTTCCTGTTAATATTTCTTGGTAATAGACTATCTTCTGCCACCCCTCTGGGGCAGTGAATGCAATCTCTTGCACAACTAGACTTACCAGTTCCGTACTTTGTAATGAATTCATATTGCCGATATAGAATATAAAAATGTATGAATGTCAGACCTGACCCCGCACCGTATACTTTACTTCGGGTTCTGCACCACATTCGGGATTAATCTGCTTAGCCGCATCCGCTGCAAACTGCCGTAATAGGTCAATAGGGCGGTTAAAGCTATACATTATCCGAAGGAACGTGCCGCCACCTAAGAACATCTCAACACCATCCGTCCCCACTGCAATCATCTGATCGTCATACATAACCCCTTGATTCATCTTAGCGAACATTTTTTTGGACTCTGTTTTCGACCCAAGCCGAGCAGGTATCCCGGCCTCGTTGCACTCATGGACAAGTTTGGAAAAATCTACACAAATGAAAATTACAATTTTTTCTGTGAGCAAATCGTCGATTAAGTCACTTGATATCGACTGAGTCAGAATCGGCCTCGCTGTATCTTCATAAAAGCTGGAGGTGTACGAAAAAATCGGTCCTTTGATGTCGCAGGACTCCATCCATGTATGGAACATAAAGGGCGCGGCAGGAAGCATCTTTCCCTTGTACATCCCGAAGAACAAACATTCATCAACGTCGCCAATCGCCCACTCTCTATTCTGATTTAGCGTCTTATATGCTTCGTTGATCTTCTCGCAGTAAGTAGGCGGTACAAATTCACCGTCCCCGCTCAAGTGAATCGTTTTTCCCGTCGCTAAATCGATTCCTTTGTCAGTTTCCAAAGTCTCCTGAACTTGTGCCATAGTGGCTTTCTGTTTCAAAATCCGCTTAAATTGCTTGTGGTCTTTTTCATCAAAATCTTTAATCGCATAATATAAGTAGCAATCACAACCAGTCTCACTGAAGGACTTTAGAATTTCCAACATCTCTAAATTTCTCTTACCTTGCTTCACCTCTGCTAGCTCGATACGCTCCTGCCCATCCACATTTCGAACGATCAGCAAGTCTCCTACGTGCATGAAGGTCGTTAAGTCGCACATGATCGCGACTTCGCTCTCCTTCTTATTAAATTCGTCAGCTACAGTATAGAGTTCAGCAAGCGACTTACGGTTGATATTGTTCTGAGTATCGCCCTGAGGTGTACTGTCAATAGCGGACACTCATGTTCTAAGCTGCCTGTGAGTGCCGATTAAAATTTTCAGCAAATAAGGCTGGCGATATATTGCCAAGACGCGAGTGACGTCGCTGGCGGTTATAAAAG